>JBATLA010000352.1:0-7218 GCA_049669945.1 Polyangiales bacterium
TCTAGTTTTTCGGGCGCTTGACGCCGTACTTGGACCGCTTGTTGACGCGGTTTGCTTTGTTGGTGTTCGAAGGACCGGCTGCGCCGGTGGCGTCGAGCGTGCCGCGCACGACGTGGTAGCGGACGCCGGGAAGATCCTTCACCCGGCCGCCGCGAATGAGCACGACCGAGTGCTCCTGCAGGTTGTGCCCCTCACCGGGGATGTACGTGGTTGCCTCGATGCCGTTCGAGAGACGCACACGAGCGACCTTGCGAAGAGCCGAGTTCGGCTTCTTAGGCGTGGTGGTGTAGACGCGAACGCACACACCTCGCTTCTGTGGGCAACGCTGAAGCGCCGGCGAGTCCGTTTTCGATTTGATCTGTTTGCGTCCCTTGCGGACGAGCTGGTTGATCGTGGGCATAACTATCCGAAAAAACGTGCAATTCCTCAAGCGCGCGCAACTTCCCCACGCGTCGAAGGGAGCGAAGGATAGGCGCGAAAGCCCTCCTGTCAAGCCAAGTCTTACCAGAAATAGGGCTACGCTCTAAGTGTCGGGGATCATTCAATAATCATCTTAAGCCACGGGAGAGATGAGCAGTGAGGTGATCAAAGATGATCCCTCGGTCCGGTGCCTCAGAAATCGACCCGCAACTTCCCGCCGGTGAGGCCGAGCTCGAAGCGGATTTCGGGCCGGCTGCTCTGCGGCCTCTGGAGCTCCTCCGGCATCTCCCGCTGCCGCGTACTGCGAATCACGGGCCTGAAGCGGGCCTCTGCCTCTGCTACGCCCGCCACGTAGAAACTGAGGAGTGCGCCCACGCTGACCCAGTTCCCGATCCGCAAAGCGCGCTCGACCCGCTGCGCGCGCTCGAGTTCACTCGGCGCCGGGTTCTCGTCTCGAAGCGAGTTATGGCCGATAAACGTGGCGATCGCCGCTACAAGGAAGGCCGACTGGGTCACGGCGAACATGATACCGAGCTTCCGGTTTTCGTTCTGGAACTGCCCAATCCCGAACGGCAGGGCGGCAATCCAGCGGGAGTTGACCTTCTCGACGGTCTCGGTGGCCGCGAGCTCTTCGAGCCCCTGAAGCCGCTGCTGTTGAAGGATCAGCTCCTCGAGCTCCCCCGCTCGCTCGCGTTGTTGCCGGGCGGCATCGAGCGCCTCCTTCTGCGCGAGCTCGCTCGTGACCTGCGCCTGTACTTCCTGGAACGCCTGGACGACAGCGCCAGGAAACGCCACCGGATCGATGTCGTACTCCGGGTCCTCCTCGAGCAGGAGTCGGAATTGCTCCCGCGCCTCGTCGTCTTTGCCGAGGAACAGATACGTCGCGCCGAGGTACTTACGGGCCTCCAAGCGCACGACCGGGTTTCGCGCGCGCGGAACTACGCCACCGACGAGCGATTCGAGACCCCGCGCCGCTCTTGCGTAGCTCTGCTTGTCGTAGTTCCGCCGGGCTGCCTCGAAGTCCGAGAGCTCGTCCGCCGACACGGGGAGCGCGAACGAAGCCATCAAGACGACCACCAGCCCGGTCAACGTGGTGCGCCGAATCACTCACATGGGTTCTACGGGGTTTCCCCCTCCCTCTCAAGCGAGAAGGAATGCTCGGCCAGATCGCCGCCGGCGCGGAGCTGCACGACGCTTTTGTGGGTCCGGTACCCGGGGGCGCGGACCTCGACCTGCGCGGAAGCCCGGAGCGAGCGCATCGGGATGCGAAGTATCTCACGAATACGTCCGGTGATGCGCTGATTGCCTGGGAGCGTGATTCGCACGGAGGCGTCGGCAGGGGCCGGACCTTTCAAATAGAGCCGGGCGGGCTTGTACTTGAGCTCGACCGCGAGCTCGTAGTCGCGGGCACCCGAAGGGATCCGCCTTCGGACGACTCGTTCCTCGCAGCAGTCCTCCGCGCCGATGAATCGAAAACTGTGGGTCCCCGCCTTGAGTCGGATCTTCTGAAACCCAGGCCCATAGGGCTTCGGGGGACCACCATCGACGCTGATCGATACGTTGGGCGGCGTCGGCTTGAACACCACCCATCTCGGGCCCTTCGCCGCTCGCTCTTTGGGTTCGATGGATGGCGCTTCTGCAGCGTCCTCGGCCGCCTCGGCGCCCTCCGGCGCCAGGCGATCGTCGGCCTTGTCGTCGACTGGCCGGGAGTTCGTGTCACCCGAAGTCGGGATCTCGACGCCTGCTGGTGTCGAGTCAACGGGCGCAGGTCGAGTTGGCCAGGCCGAGTACCCCCAGACCGACAGGGCGAGGACGAGGGCCACCCCGACGAAGGATGCGATCATGGTGCCGCGTCTTCGACGGCGCCCGAGCGAACCGAGAAGCGCGAGCGCCTGCTCGTTGCCATCGTCAATCGCCAACGCACGGCTCAACGCGGCGTGCGCCTTGGGAACATCTCTCGATTTTGAAGCGCGCTCGCCAAGCGCAAGAAGCCGCTCGAGCGACGTCTCTTGGAGCCCGGCGGTGACCCGCGCGGGCGCCTTGAGGTATTGCGTAAGCGTCTCGTCGGGGTCGTCGATGGCCATTTCGCGGAGGAACTCGCGCAGCGCGGCCGCCAGCTCTCCTGCGGTCTGATAGCGGTCGTCGGGATCGCGCGACAGTGCCTTGTTGATGATCTCGGCGAGATCCGCGCCGATCACGGGGCGGAGGCGTAGCGGGTCCGGGTACTCGCCGCCGAGCAGAAGCTTCAAGAGGTGATGCGGATTGCGGCCGACGAATGGGAGTCGCCCCGTCGCGCAGAAATAGAGCACCGTGCCTAGAGAGAACACGTCGCTTCGCGCGTCACAGGTGCCACCTTCGACCTGCTCCGGCGCCATGTGTCCGGGCGAACCGAGGATCTGACCGGTGGCCGTGAACGTATGCGTGTCGACCATATGCGCGATGCCGAAGTCCGTGAGCTTCACGCATCGTTCCTCGTGAATGAGGACGTTCTCCGGTTTCACGTCGCGGTGAATGATCCCTTTGGCGTGCGCTTCGCCGAGGGCATCGGCGAGCTGCACCGAAATGCAAGCCGCAACCTCGGGCGGCAGCTCTTTGTGCTGAAGGACGAAGTCCTTCAGCGTAGGTCCAGTCAGCAGCTCGGCGGCGATATAGGTCTCGTCGGACGCTTCACCGCTGTAGTCGTAGATCTCGAGGATGTGCGGATGGCGAAGCCGCGCGACGCTCTTGGCTTCGCGCGCAAAGCGGGCGCGCGCTTCCGACGTTCGTTGCAGGTGCGGGTGCAATACCTTCAGAGCAACGAACCGATCGAGCGAGCTATCGCGCGCGCGGTAGACCGTAGCCATCCCGCCGTGGCCGATCTCGTCGAGGACCTCGTACTTCTCCAGCTTGCGTAACATGTGCCCGGAATTCCCAGGATATCAGGTTCCGCCCTAGGCGACCTGCTCTTCTAGAGAGGGTTCAGCGAGGCGGGCACGCAGAACTCGAAGTCGTCGCGAATGGACTCCCCGTCGTCACCGCCCGCCACGACGAAGGCCCCACTCTCGTATACGATGGCGCCTGCGGCGGCACGATCAACGCCGAGTTCCAACACCGGCTCGATCGCAACCGTGTTTGCGCTCCATGAGACCTGTTCGACACTCTGCGATGCCTCCCCACCGATGATCAGGGTCGAGCGCTCGGGGAGGATGGCGCGCAAGCGGGCCGCATCCCACTGCGGTCCTGCACTCGAAACACAGCTCCCCGGGCATTGGTCGAAACGAAGTGTGTCCTGCCGGACACCGTCGCTCGCGTCGGCGCCGCCGATTAGCAATGCGCTACTTTCGCCATCACCGACGAGCAAGCCGCCCTGACGTACGCCGTCCATGACGCCGTCGATCGGCTGTCCGACGCTGCTGCCGGAAAGGAGGATCTCTGCGTCGCCTTCCGCGTTGCCACCAGCCACCAAGACGTCTTCGCCGAAGGCCGTCGCGGTGGCGCCCGCACGTGGCTCGCTCAGCTGAAGGGCAGTGACGACTCCGCCCGGTTCGACGAGCGAGACTCCTGCGCGCGCCGCGCCGCCCGATTCACCGCCGATGACCATCGCTCCGACCCCGGGGACGGACACCAGCGCCGATTGCGGTCCCGCGCCGACATGAAGGACGACCTGCGTGATTCGGTTCGTGAGATCCAACATATCGAAGATGAACGGTGACGCGTCCGTAGACAGAACGAGAATCTGGCCTTCGCCAACCGTAGTCGCGCGGGTCTCTCCCAAGAACGAGAGCGAGAAGTCATCCTCGAACAACCGCGACTGCCACTCGAGCGCGTCGAAGAACTCAATCTGCTCGTCATCGGGCGACGTACCGCCGACCACGAGCGCGAAAGTCCCGGATTGCACCATGCCAAAACCCGCACGCGGGGCTTCCAACATATCGAACGAGACCTCCGTGCATGATGACGGCGCGGCAGCAACCATGCGGACGAACCCGTCGGTTGCCGGCGGTACGAACGCAGGAGGCGCGGTTATCAGCTGCGTGCTTGGCCCCTCCATCCCTACTCGGATGCGCGTCACGCTCGAGAACGAGGCGAACTCGAGCGTGGCTTCGAACTCACCGTCTGTGATCGGATACTCGAGCTCGCGAACCGGGAGCGTGCCCTCTGCGATCGCAATTTGAAGGGTGTCCGCATCGGTGCCTGCGACCGGGTTGCCGTTGTCCCCATCCACGATGCTGGCTTGGAACACGAACTGGAAGACATCGTCCTTGCAGCCCGCACCGGCGAAGCAGAGGAGGCCAAGCAAGACGAATCGCAGGAGCACCGCGGGAGGTTGCGTTACGGCTCGGCCACGAGCAAGTAGAGGATCGCTGTGTGGGCCCAACGCGTTGCTTCGATTGATGAGCTAGCCGTCGCGCGGTCGCTGAGTGCGGAGCAAGGCTTTGCTTGGCTGGACTCGAACCGGAGGGAGTCGCGCGACGGGCGCTACTCGTTCTTGGCCGCATGGCCTGCCGAAGAGATCCACGTCGAGTTTGGAGACGACGCTCCATTCTCGGCGCTGCGAGACCTCGGACGACCGACGGTTCATACGAATGGTGAAGGGCCGAAGCCCTCCGAGGTGCCCGCGTGGATCGGCTATATCGCCTACGACGCGTTCTGGTCGGCGCCTCCTCGCGGGAAGCCTCGATTTGAACGCGAACCCGATCCGATTCTCTACTTTCGGCGCTACCCGGCGCTCCTCGCGATCGACCACGAGGATGGTTGTGGCTGGATCGTGGGAGAGGACGCCTCGGCGTGCGAGGAGTTCCGTGCGAAGCTCGATGCCCTCCCCCCGACAGAGCCGGCGCCCGCGCGGATCGGTCCCATTGAGGTCGACGACCCCACCGTTCATCGAAACGCGATAGTCGGCGCGCTCCACTACATCGACCAAGGGGACGTGTATGAGGTCAACGTCGCCCGTCGCTGGTCAGCCAGCTTCGAGGGCGACGCGCTCGGGCTTTGGCAAGCCATGCGGGTCGCCAGTCGCGTGCCGCTCGGGCTGTTCTTCGACGGAGGCGATCACGCCGTGCTCGCGTGCACCATGGAGCGCTTCATCCAATGGGACGCGGAAAGCCGGGAGCTGGTGACGCGGCCGATCAAGGGAACGATTCGCCGCGAGCCCACGGACGACGGGGCCTCCGAACGGCTTCGGGCAGACCCGAAGGAACAGGCCGAGCACTCGATGATCGTCGATCTCATGCGCAATGACCTCGGTCGCGTGGCCACGGTGGGGACGGTGCGCGTCGAGGCGCCCCTCGTGGTCGAACCGTTCACCGGCCTCTATCATCTTGTGAGCACGGTGAGCTGCGAAACCCGTCCCGAGGTCACCTTGGAAGAGATTTTGCAGGCGACGTTTCCCCCGGGCAGCGTGACGGGGGCACCCAAGATCCGCGCACTCGAGATCATCGAGGAACTCGAACAGCATCCCCGCGGTGTGTACTGCGGCGCACTCGGCTTCATCGACCACGGGGGCGGGCTTTCGCTGGCGGTTGCGATCCGAACGGCGACCGTGCGAGCCGGAGAAGCTCGGTACTGGGCAGGTGGTGGCATCGTGGAAGCCAGCGATCCTGACCGCGAGGTTGCGGAAACCGAGCTCAAGGCACGCGTGTTTCTCGATGCCGTAGAATCCCTGCGAGGTGAACCCGATGAGTGACCCCGAAGATATCCTGGACTTCTGGTTTGGAGAGCTCGACGAGCGCGGCTGCGCGAGTCCCAACCAACGGAAGCTCTGGTGGACGAAGTCCGAGAAGTTCGACCAGACGATTCGCTCGAAGTTCCTTTCGGACTACGAAGCCGTCGTGGCGGGCGACCACGAGCGGTGGCGAAACACACCCCGAGGAGCGCTCGCGTACATCATCGTTCTCGATCAGTTCTCGCGGAACATGTTTCGGAACGGCGCAGAGATGTTCTCGGCCGATCCTCTCGCGCGCGAGGTCTGCTGCGAAGGCCTCGACGCGGGGTTCGACGCCGAGCTTGGATTCGACGAACGCGTATTCTTCTACTTGCCGCTCGAGCACAGCGAGGCTCTCTCCGACCACGAACAGTGTCACGAGGTGTTCTCGGCCCTATGCGCGAACGCACCCGACTCGTTGAAGGCCGACGCGGACTACTACCTCGATTACGCGAAGCAGCACCGTGCAATCATCGAACGATTCGGTCGCTACCCACACCGCAACGAGATACTGGGCCGACCATCGACCGAAGAGGAGATCGAATTCCTCAGGCAGCCCGGCTCTTCTTTTTAGTATCCGACCCACCCACCCCCATTCGCAACTAGTCCAGCTTCTTCTGGAACCGCATCGACACGACGATGACCAGCACGAGCGTAAGGCCCGCGAGCCAGATCAGCTCAGTCGTGAGCTCCGCGAACGAGGAGCCTTTCAAGACGATGCCACGAATGACGCGGAGGTAGTGCGTTAGCGGAAGAATCGTGGAGAGCCAGCGCGCTGGCGCGGGCATGGCTTCCCACGGAAACATGAACCCCGAGAGGAGAATGTTCGGGAGCAGAAAAAAGAACGACATCTGCATCGCTTGCTGCTGGGTCTTCGCCAGGGTGGAGAAGAAGAGCCCCACCGCTAGGCTCGCTGCAATGAAGAATACCGACAGCATGTAGAGGAGCGGGATCGACCCGACGATGGGCACATCGAACACCCATGAGCCCATGACGAGGATCAGTGTCATCTGGAGGTACCCAACCGCGATGTACGGGAGGATCTTGCCAACCGTGAGCTCGGCGCTGCGAATGGGAGAGACGATGAGCTGCTCCAGAGTTCCGCGCTCGCGCTC
>JBATLA010000353.1:0-2905 GCA_049669945.1 Polyangiales bacterium
ACCACACTCACAGCGTTGATGTCTTCGACGATCGTGAGCGCGGCCATGCGCGCGTGTTCGAAGCGACGCGCGATCTTTGCGGTCTTCGAGCTCCTGCTCGTCGCGGTCGCTTTTTCCCAGTTGTTGATTCCGCACCGCCACGGGGCGATCAACCGGCCATTCTACCTTGCCGACTGGATCATCGCGCTTGGCTGGGATCCGACCTGGCTCTTCTTGTTCATGGGCGGGACAGCGACCGTCCTCGGGCTGGTTTTGCTGCTTCGCGAGCAGCGCTTCGGCCGCGCGGTCTTGAACCTCGGCATCGTCGGCATCTTGTTGGCGCTCATCGTCGTGGCGACGCCAATGGTGGGGATGCCTCCGCCTCCCGAAGGCGGTGGAGGTCTCGGACTTCGCCCCGACGCAGCGGAAGGCAAGGATGGTGAGGGTAAGCAGCGGCAGTCCGGCGGAGCGTCCAGCAGCGAGCTCGAGTTTCGCAACAGGTACGACAACGGCGGGGCTCGCGTCCCGGTGGCGGTGGTCCTGTTCCACGACGACTACTCGCCGCCCAGCGGGGTGTACTACTTCCGGCAGGGCGCATTCAGCCAATACAACGGCCGAAAGCTCGTCGTTTCCGGCCGCCGCGACGTCGATCGCGATCTCATTCCATTCTTTCCCGCGCGGCCGATCGAGATCGAAGACGCACCCCCGATGAACGAGAATCGGGGTCCGCTCGAAACCACGATCGCGCTGATGGCGGACCACATGCAGCCCTTTGCGCTCGAAGCGCCGGTCGAGGTCGCACCGCTCGACAACCCGTCGCCCAATCGGTTCCGCCGCGTCTACCGGGCGACGTCCGGTGTTCTGACCGCCGACTACGCCGCACTACTCGACGGAGCGATGGGCTCTCAGGAATGGTCGAAGGAACAGTGGGCGCACTACACCGAAGCGCCGCCCGACGCGCGCTACACGGAGCTTGCATCGGAGATCGTGTCGCGCCTGCCCGACGATCTCCGCGCAAACGGCATTGCGAGGGCGTTCGCGATTACGAGCTGGCTGAGCAAGAAAGGCATCTACAGCCTCAAGAACGAGCACAGCGGCGCTGAGGATCCGACGGCGAGCTTCTTGTTTGGCGACCTGACCGGCTATTGTGTCCACTTCTCGCACGCCGCCGCCTATTTGATGCGGAGCTTAGGCGTCCCGGCCCGCGTGGCGACCGGCTATGCAGTGAGCGAGTCGGCCCGCCAGGGGGGGTCTGCGCTCTTACTCTCGGGAGCCGCCTCGCATGCGTGGCCCGAGGTGTTCATCGATGGCTTCGGGTGGGTCGTGCTCGACGTGTATCCGGAACGCGCGCTCGATCCACCCGAGCAACCGATGGATGCTGATCTTCAGAGGCTCCTCGGTGAGCTCGCCCGTGGCGCTTCCCCAATTCCGCTGTCGGCCACGGACATCCCCAGGCTCAAGGAGCTGGCGCGGCGAGTCACGTTCACTGTCGGGGCTTGGCTCTTGGCCATGGTTATCGGCGTGCTCTTGGTCCTCTACGCCGTGAAGGTGTGGCGGCGTGTCGCCCCGAGCTTCGCCTCTGCGCCGTCGTTGCCGCGGCTTGTGTACCGTGCGGAGCTCGACCGGCTGGGGGAAGTGTCGATTCGAAGAACGCCGGGAGAGTCCAGGGAGGCGTTCGCATATCGGCTTCGGGATCATCTGCCGTCCTTCGAGGGGCTGACCTCGGCTCACGTTTCAGCCGCCTTTGGCGTCGGCACGCCGGATCCGGGCGCGTTGCGGCAGCAGGCCGCAGGGGTGCGACGGGACGTTCGCGGCGGTTTCCCGCTTTGGAAGCGTTTTTTGGGGCTGATCACGCCCTGGTCTTGGTTACGTTCAAAATGATGCCATCCTTCACCGGAGCCCGGAGCTGACATGCAGCAAGCGATCCAGTCACCCATCGACGACAGCCTCGCAGGCGCCCGCGAAGTCGCGGAGCGTCTCGGAGCCCGCCTGCGAGCGGCCATTCGCGGCCGTGACGACGTGGTCGAGCTCGTGCTCGTCGCTCTGCTCGCCGATGGGCACGTGCTGCTCGAAGATTACCCTGGCTCGGGCAAGACGACGCTTGCGCGCGCGCTCGGCAATGCGCTCGCGGAGCGCGACGGCAGCGTAGGTGTGTCGGCGTTTCGTCGAATCCAGTTCACGCCCGATCTTCTTCCGAGCGACATCACCGGCACCAACATCTTCGACGTCGAGACGAGCAGGTTTTCGTTCCGGCGCGGTCCAGTGTTCGCCCATATCGTCTTGGCCGACGAGATCAACCGTACTTCTCCGAAGGTACAGGCGGCCATGCTGGAAGCGATGGCGGAGAAGCAGGTGACCGTCGACAACGAGTCGCACCTGCTCGACGACCTGTTCTTCGTCATTGCGACGCAGAACCCCCTCGATCTCGCCGGGACGTATCCGTTGCCAACCCCGCAGCTCGATCGCTTCCTCTTCAAGATCGAGATGAAGCACATCGACCGCGCGTCCGAGCTCGAGGTCCTCGACCAGTATCCTCGGGCAAGCCTCGACGTCGCGCGTGACCATCCTGGCGTGACGCGGGACGAGGTGCTCGCGGCGCGCCGGCAGACGCGCGGCTCGGTTCACGTCGCGCCAGTCGTCAAGGAAGCCCTCGTCGACTTGGCGCGGCTCCTTCGAAGTGACTCGCGCGTGCTTCAGGGGGCGTCGACGCGCGCGCTCGTCCTGATGCTACCCGCGCTTCAGGCGCGCGCGGTGATCAAGGGACGCGACTTCGTCTCGCCAGAGGACATCAAAGTGTTGGCGCCCTACGTGTTCAAGCACCGTCTCGAGTGCGCGCCGGGCGTCGAAGACGTCGACGCGCTCATTGCTGAAGCGACTTCGGTCGAAATCGAAAAACTGGCGCGCGCCAGCCTGCGCCGCGGGTGAC
>JBATLA010000354.1:0-3431 GCA_049669945.1 Polyangiales bacterium
GTCGTCAGACGCTTGTTACCTCTCGGCAACTTCGCGCTCGAGGAGATCGCGCGAAGCTTCCCCGGTCCGCTCTGGCGGCCATCGATGGCGACCGACTCGCGGCTCCCCCGCCCCGAGGAGATCTCGGCCAGCGCCGCCGCTCTCGCTACGTTCGAGGGCGAGGCGATTCCTTACCTCGGGCGACTGATGCGGAGCTCTGATTCGCAGGTCCGCTACTACGCGACGATCATCTGCGGCGTGTACTCGAACCCGCAGCTCGTCGCGCCGCTGGCGCAGGTTTCGCTCGACGAAGACCGCGAGTGCCGGCGTGTCGCGCTTCATCTCTTGAGTGCCTACCAGCACCAGCAGTCATACCGAGGCGCCCTTGGTGAGCTTCGAAAGTGCGCTTCGAACATTGCACAGCCGCTTCCGATCAGGCGCCGTGCGATCTCGGCATTGACCCAGCTCCGAGACGAGCAATCCGCAGCTCTCTTCGTGGACCTGTTGGCCGACTCGGACCGCGGTATCGGTACCGCCTCGCGGGTCGGCCTGCGGGTACTCACGGCGCACGACTTCGGTTTCGCCCGCGATCCGTGGCTGCGGTGGCTGTCCGAGCGGGGACACGAGATCCGAATTCAATGGCTCATCGAAGGCCTGGGCGACAGCCGCGCGAACATCCGCCTGCTGGCTTCGCGCGAGCTGTGGCGGCTGACGCGGTTGTTACAGCCGCTGCCGGAGAGTGCAGAGCGCAGTGAGTTCGTGATTGCCCAGCACCACTACCAGCGCTGGTGGGCGACGAAGCACCCGACCTAGTCAGCCGGCACCCGCGCTTCGGAGCGCCTCACGGAGCGCGTCGACCCCCTCGAAACGGATCGCATGAATCCCGGAGTCTGCGGCAGCCTCACAATTGATGTCGCGGTCGTCGATGAAGATGCACTGCTCGGCGCGAGCCCCGAGGGCGCTCAGCACGTGCGAGTACGCCGCGGGGTCGGGCTTTCGGAGCCCGATGAGGCACGACACGAAAGTCCAATCGGCGAAGCGCGACACGCGCAGTCGTTCCTCGATCATCCGGTACCACACCGGATAGTTCGAAAACGCGTGCATCGCATGTCCGGCGCCGTGAAGCTCGGCGAGCAGGGCCTCCATGCCCGGAAGCCATCGGTACGCGTCGCAGACGGTGCGCACGAACCCGCCGTGGTCGAAGTCGCGTCCATCCACGAAGAAGTGGCTCAGGAACTCCGGCTCCGATCGGCGGCCGAGCTCGAAATCGACCCAGGATCTCGGGTGAAGCATTCCCAATAAATCGCGGAAAGGCAGGTCGAAGAACTGAGGCATCTCCTCGTAGAACGGGTCGTGCACGAGCGTGCCCATGACGTCCCACAGGATAATTCTCTTCATCCGACCGCAGTCCCGCTGACGTCCTCCGATGGACGCTGCTCGAGTCCGTACCGTCGCAGCTTGTCGAGGAAAGTGGTGCGCTTGAGACCAAGACGCCGGGCGGCCTCACTCTTGTTGCCCCCGGAGCGGAGAAGCGCGCGCTCGAGAAGGCGGCGCTCCACCTCGACGTATGTCCCGTCGAGCGACTCGTTCTGCTCGTTCGGAGGCCAAGCGAGAGGCGGGAGGTCCGCCCGCATGATGGTCTTACCCTTTGCCTTCGTGACGGCGAGCTCGATCACGAGCTCGAGCTCGGCCACATCGCCCGGCCAGTCGTGGTCGACGAGCGCACCCATTGCAGACTGGTCGATCCCGACGGGATCACGCCCGAGAACACGGCACGCCCGATCGATGGCCAGCAAAGCCAACGAGGGAACATCCTCGCGCCGTTCACGAAGGGATGGGATCTGGAGCTCCGCGGCGAGGAAACAAGCATCGAGACCCGGCACGAGCGCGCCCTCCCCCCGGAGCTGATCGAGCGCGCGGCGAGAAGTGGCGATAATGCGCGGAGGAATCGCTCCCGCGTCATCGCGCCCAATCCCGTTCGAATCCCCTTGCAAGGCGGCGGCGAGGCGCGCCTGCGCCGCGCTTGGGAGGGCCGGCAAGTCGCGCAACAGGAGCGTGCCTCCGGTCGCGGAATGAAACCAACCGGCACGGCCTTCCTCGGAGCCAAACAAGAGGTTGATGACGTCGCCGGGCGCGGAGGCGGAGCAATCCGCGACCACGAACGGCGCTTCCCAGCGTGGGCCTCGATCGTGGATGAAACGCGAGACCGGTAGTACCGGCGAGCCAGCGGCTGCGATCAAGAGAATCGGATCCTTGGTGGGCGCGAGCTCGATCGCGCGGGTCTGGACCCGCCTCATCGAAGGGCTGTAGGCGACGTGGAGGGTTTGGTCCTCGGCAAGCCCACGCCCGAGCACGTCGCATTGGCCGCGGAGCTGGTCGACTTCGCTCTCGAGCGACGTGACCCGCGCTTCAGCGTCACGCCGCAATTCCGAGAGCTGATGGATGTGGCTCTCCGCGCGCCGCTGGGCGAGAGCCGAGGACAACGCGCCCCCGAGCGCATCGCCGAGACGGCGGAGCTCTTCGAGCTCGACGTGCGAAAGCGGCTCGGAACGGTCGCCGAGCGGCAAGAGCAAAACCCCTTCCAGGTGGTCGAAATGCACACAGGGGAGGACCGCGCCGAGGGAGCGCGTTTGCATGATATTCACGAGCTCGCGAAGCGGCGGTTCACGAACGACTCTCGGTTGAAGGGTTACCAGATCGACAATCGATCGCAGATCTTCATCGAGGCAGGCCTTCGTGATCGCTGCCGCCGCGTCCTCGGATCGAACGCCCACCCGCCCGCCGGCTTCTAATCGCACCCTTAGTGGCGGCTCGAAGGTGTAGAGCATGGGCGCCGTCGCTCCGTCGCTGCCCGGCGCTGTCAGGGGCTCGAGAGCGCTCGTCGCGATCGCCTCCACGCTCGTACTGCCGACCAGGTTCCGCCTCGCCTCGCCGACAGCGTCAGCGAGCCTGCCAGAGGTCATCCATACAGCGTGCTGTGAAAGTCGTCGGGCGAGCGAGAAGCTCGACCACCAGATCAGGCCGGAACCCAACGCGAGAGCGCCGAGCTCCCAGCGCGCGAGTTGGCCCGGAGGCGCGAACGTGTACACGACCAGGAACGAAGTGGCACAGGCAACGAGCACCGGAACGCCGACCCTTCGAAGCGAGCGCCACCGCGGATCGACCCACGCAAGGTGTCCGAGCCAGAGCAAGCACGCGACCGCGAGCTCGACCGCCGTCGCCAAGGACCCCGAAAACGGACCGACCCAGGCGTAGGCGAGTCCCACGCCCAAGCTCACGATCCCAATACCGGAAAGCGCTCCTTCGACGGCGTGGCCCCGGCCAACCAGAACGACCTGGTGAAGTGCGCCGATGCCGAGAATTCCCGCCACGACGACCACCGCGAAGGCGTGCTCGGGTAAGAGCCCGGCCCGGGCCAAGGCCGCCGCAAGCATCGAAGCCGAAGCCAACCC
>JBATLA010000355.1:0-5242 GCA_049669945.1 Polyangiales bacterium
CTCGGCGGCCATCGCCTCGTAGTCCGGCCGCCAATCGGAAGACGCCGGCGCCTGGACGCCCCTCGCGACGAGCTCACGCCCCAGCGCAGCAAGGCCGCGCTCGGAACACCGGATGCGGCCCTCGGTCTCGTCGAACCACTTCGGATATCTCTCGAACACCTCTCGGACGACCGACGAGGCTTCACCCGCATCGTGAACGACCTCATCTCTCGAGCGCGGTCGACCATCGCCGAGTGCTCTGAGGATGCGGAACGCTCCTTCGTACACAGGGAACTACTTGTCGCGAAACACGATCATGCCGTGCGTGAGGTCGTATGGGGACAGGGCCACCGTCACCCGGTCACCCAGGATCACGCGGATCCGGAACTTCCGCATTCGACCGCAGAGCTGCGCGCGCACTGCCGCCCCAGCCTCGGTCGTCACCTCGAACTGGCCACCCGCGAACACCTGGCTCACCACACCGTTGAGCTTGATGTGATCGTCGCGCTTGTCGTCCTGCTCGAAATTGCGCTCGAACTTGCGTTTCCTACCTCTTGGGCTCCGTCTCGCCACTCAGTCTCCTTTTCCTATCGTCGCAACCTAAGTCTGATTCGACCATGTTGCCACTTCGGGCCGTATCTCTGTTGATACCCACCCCGCTCTCGTTTTTGTAGCACCCCCCGTGGAAAAGTCAGCCAGAACAGATCATGGTCGGGGTCCGATGCTCGATCTTCCACGACTCAAACGCATCCGGCTCATGAAGCGCCCGATCGGCCAAGTGTTCTTCGGCCACACGGTGTTGACGCCCAGCTACAGTCGCTTCCCGGGCGTCGACATCCAGATAGAGGGAATCGACAACATCCCGGACGAGCCGGTCATCTACGCAATGAATCACACCGATCGCTTCAACTACTTCCCGTTCATGTACAAGATGTGGAAGCTGAAGGAGCGGTACATCACTGTCTGGGTGAAGGGGAAGTACTACGAGAACCCCGTCGTCGGCACATTCATGGAGCTGACCAGCAACCTCCCCACCGTGTCTCGTGGCTACATCATCACCAAGGACTTCACGCTCACCATGGACCGGCGGCCCACCGAAGCGGAGTACGACACGCTTCGCGCTCTGGTGAACAGCGCGGCGGACCCCGATGAAGCCGCAAGCACCGTCGACACATCCGGTATCCCCCCCGAGCTCCTGACGACGAAGCGCGACATTCTCGGCGTCCAGTTCGACCCGCGTCGCCAGTCCTACGAAGACGCCATCAACGGCGTTTTCGACGCGATGATGCGGCAGTTCGTGAAGCTGAACGAGCGTTCGTTCGAGCTCGGCCTCGACCTATTGGTGTTTCCACAAGGCACGCGCTCGATTCGATTGCCGAAAGGGCGAATCGGTATGATGGAAGTCGCGATGCGTTATCGGAAGACCATCGTCCCGATCGGATGCAATGGGTGCGACCTCGTCTACACGGGCTCGCTGCCAATCGCGAAGAAGGGCGCCATCGTATATCGCGTCGGAACACCGATCACCTATGACGACCTCTCCGAGTTCCACATCAACGAGCCCTACGAACCTTTCACAGCCGAAGCCGAGCACAAACATCGCGACAAGTTTCAAGGCGCGGTAGACGTCGTCATGAATCGGATCAACGGTTTGCTCGACCCCCAGTACCAATTCAGCGACGACTTGCAGAGCACCGGTGTCCGCGGCACGTCGCGTTTCATCTAGCGCATCGGTTGTTCCTGCGCGCAAATCGGGCTAGACCCCCGTCGTGGACGCGCTCCAAGCTTTGAGGGACGCGACGGAGCCGAAGCCAGTCGTGGCGATAATCGGGGGAGCCGTCGCAGGGTCGGAGGCTGCCGCCGCGTGCGCTGCGCGGGGGGTCATCCCCGTCGTGTTCGAACAAGGCGCGAGGCCCTACGGAAAGATCGAAGACGGGCTCCCGCGCTGGCATGAGAAGCTGCGCGACAAGGAGTACGCAAAGATCAACGGGAACCTCGGGGCGGGCAATGTGGTCTTCGTCCCGAAGACCGAAATCGGACCGGACCTCTCTTGGGCAAAGCTGTACGGCGAGCTCGGATTGAGCGCGATCGTGCTCGCCAACGGAGCGTGGCGAGACCGCGCTCTTCCTGTCGAGGGGGCGGATGCGTACGACGGCCGCGGCCTCGTGTACCAGAACGAGTTCGTCTACTGGTTCAATCACTACGAGGACGAGGGCTACGAGGGCCCCGCGTTCGCGATCCCTGACGACGCGATTGTCGTCGGGGGCGGGCTCGCATCGATTGACGTCGTGAAAATCGTCAACCTCGAGCTCTACGCACGCGCGCTTCGCGAGCGAGGCATCGAGGTGGACCTCACCGAAATGGAGCTCAAGGGGATTCCTCGGACCCTCGAGGCGCACGGCGTCACGGCCGACGAGCTCGGCATCGAGGGCGCGACCCTCTACTACAGGCGCCGCAAAGAGGACATGCCGCTGGCGAGCGCCGACAACCCCACCCCCGAGAAGCTTGCGAAGCTCCAGGCCGCTCGCATCAAAATCATGGATCGGGTCATCAATAAGTACTTCGTGAAGTTCGAGCCGTTGTGCCGACCGATCGATACGTTGACCGAGGGCGATCGACTGACCGGGATTCGATTTCAGAGGACCGAGGTCGTCGACGGGCGGGTCCGCGGCCTCGAAGGGACGGAGTTCGACGTGTCTTCGTCGCTGGTGATCAGCTCAATCGGCAGTATCCCGAAGCCGCTCGAAGGCATCCCGACGAAGGGCGAGCTCTACCACTACGACAGTTGGGACACCGGGGAGGTCCACGGGCTCCCGGGGGTCTTCGGGCTTGGCAACGTGCTCACCGGGAAGGGCAACATCAAAGACAGTCGCGCGAACGCGATCGAGATCATCGAGAAGGTCGTGGCGACCTACCTTGGAGTCGGCGGCGAACCGGACGAGCTGCCTGACAGACCCTCAGCCGAGGCTGAGGCGGTCGCCGAGCGAGCAGCCGCGGCCGAGCCGATGAGCGTCGACGCAATGAGAGCCCTGGCCGAGGAGATCACGAATCGGCATCGAGAGATCGGCTACACGGATTTCCCAACCTGGATCCACGATCAGATCTGACCCCGTGAAGTGACTTCGTCACGACCGGGTTTTGCACCGCCGCCGAAAGTCCGTGGGCGACGCGAAGCATGGCTTGTACGGGCTGGCGCTGGCGCTGGCGCTGTTCTAAGGTCCGGCCCGTGAACCCTCGCCTAGCGTCCCTCGTCTTCGCCCTTGGCCTCTGCTTGATCGCGTCGTCGGCCGCTGCGCAGGACGACCGCCGCGTTCAGTTCCGGTTTCAGGGCGGAGCCGAGGTTGGCGTGCCCATCTTCTTGAACGTCGACCGAAGTGTCGTTCGGCCAGGCGCGAGCCTTACCGGCTGGGGCGGATTCGACATCGGCTGGTTCGTTTTCGAGATGGGCTTTGGCTTGCAGTGGACGATGATCAACACCGATAACATCCCCGACATCTTCCGCTCGAACGGCCTTCAACCCCTCATCAGACTCCACTTCTCGCCGGGAGTGCGGCTTCAGATACCGACCATCGACGCGGTGCTGCCCTACATCACGGGCGTGTTCGACGCGAACATGTGGAAGTTCGATCCGTTCGGAAACGAGTGCGCCGGGTTCTACTGCCGCGAGCAAGGCCGTGCGAGGTTCGCTCCCGGGTTCACGGGCAAGGTGGGCCTCGGGATTCATTTGAAGAACGCGATCTACCTCGACGTGGGGATGAAGTATTCGCTCAGCGGCCCCGGCCAATTCTTCGACCGGACGGAGTGGTGGGTCGAACCGTTCATCGGGTTCATCTACCGCGGCGACCGTGACCGGTTCGGCGGGATGGGCTACTAGGCATGGGCGTCTCAGAGAAGACTGGGTTCCGGCACTGCTCGAAGCCGGACTGCCCGTGTTCGACCACGGCCACGGTGTAGTGGCGACGACCTACCTCCGGCCTCCCGAAGCAGGCCCGCCGGTTCCGACGAAGTCCTTCATCGAGTCCGGACCGGACGATTTGATGGAACGCTTTTTCATGGGCTCCTATGAAGCCGACGATGCAACACTGCGCGACATCAGGCGCGCTCCTCCTCCACCGCGGATACGACTCCAGACGCCGGTTCGTACGTCGCCAGGGATTGCTCTATCTGGTCGGCCGCACGCGCAACCGCGTGCATAAGAAGCTCCATGTCTCCGAGCTGCAGATGGTCCGCGTGGACCGTATGCCGCACGACGTAGACCTCCCCATCCAAACAAAGTGAGCCGACCGCTAGGTTGAAACTTTGTTGAAGCGCGGCCCGCGGGTCGAGGCGATCCGCCCTGCAACAAGCAGACGAGAAGTCCACCCACGATCGTCCCATCGCTTCGTAGTGCGCGGCGATGACAGCGTGCAACCGACCACCCGGGTACTCGAAAACCACCTTGAAGCTGTGCGCGTGCTCCTCGGCCAACTTGTAGCTGGACCTCGCGTGGTCTTGGATGTCAGTCCACGTCGGCACGGGCGAACGTTTGTACCATACGAGCCTGGAAAAAAGGGCTCGAATCTAGACATGCGGCGCGTACACTTCCCGACATGTTTCAGCGCCTGACTTCGCCATGGTGGCGCGCTTCTATCGCTGCAGAGCTGCGTGTAGGCCCTCGTGCGCTTCATTCTTCGGTGCCTTGGCTCGTTCGAACGGGGCTCAAGCAGGTCGAGAGCCTGTTGGATGTCGCCAAAATGAACGCGGAGTCGGCCCCACACGACCTGGCGTTCGAGATGGACGATCAGCACCTCACGTGGTCGGAGCTCTACACGACCACATCGAGAGTCGCGCACGCCCTTGCCGCCGCAGGCGTGAAGGCAGGCGACGTAGTCGCGCTCTTCGCAGAGAACTCACCATTCTACATCGCGGCCGTGCTCGGAGTCTCCCGCGTGGGTGCGACGACTGCGCTCATCAACACGAACTTGAGGGGTCGAACCCTTTCTCACGCGGTGAGCGTCTCGAAGGCCAGGCTCGCATTGGTCAGCCACACGCTCGAATCCTCTGTTCGAGAGTGCGAGGAGCTCTGCCAATCACTGGATCGTATCCTCGTGTTCGACGACAACCCCTACTCTGGCCTGCTCGCGAACACACCGACGACGCCGTACCCTGCAGCGCGAGTCAAATCGGACGAGGATTTCATCTACATCTACACCTCGGGCACCACTGGATTGCCCAAGCCCTGTCGCGTGTCGCATGCGCGCGCTGTGCTTGCAGGCGTCGGATT
>JBATLA010000356.1:0-2105 GCA_049669945.1 Polyangiales bacterium
CGAAGCTCGTCGAGCAGGCCGGGCCCGGGATCGACGGAATCCACGCCTTCCTCGAGATGCTGCGAGGCGACCTCGTCTCGGGGACTGGGCAATGGGGTTGCCTCCTCGTCAACAGCTCGAGCGAGCTCTGCGGAACCGCGCCCGGCTTCGAAAACTTCGGCGTCGCGTTTCGCAAAGAGCTGCGCGAGCGACTTCGGGCACTCATCCGTCAAGCGGAGCCCGAGGGAACCGCCAACAGTAGCGTTACGGACCAACGAACCGATCTGTTCATGACGTTCATGTTGGGCCTCAACCTCACCGTCAGGGGCGGCGCCGACGAGAACGAAATCGGACGGGTCATCGACGCCATGCAGGCCACGGTCGACACCTGGCGATAAAGAGCTCGCTTGGCCGACCGTGGTCATCCACGGTCTTCATCGCAAACGGCTCGAGCTCGACCGCACCGACCAGCAGCGTCTGCGGCGGGATCCTGTCGTCTTGCGCAGACAGTTCGCCGGGCAGCAGCGCGACGAGGCAAAGCGAGATGATTCGCGCGGACTTGTGCGATTCACCCATGACGAACGGCGGCCACTGCGCTTGCCCAGAACGTCTGGATGCAACGCTCGATGAGCCTTCAGACCCCGGGTACGCGCGCCGGCTCAGACCCTATCCATTGATCTTGATCGGTGCCCGCCGTCTCGCTGCACCCCATGACGCTCAGCGCCAGCACGCACAGCAAACCTACAAAGCACATCGTACGGAAGAAGCGCGGCGCTTGTGCTTGGCTGACTCGGTGAGTCGGTTGATTGGCCTGGCCTCTATCGCGACCCGATCGTCATAACGACGGCTCCCACAAGCGCCGGGAGGCCACATTTCGGTTTTGCAATCGCTGTTCTTAGCTTGGCCGACGACGGGCTGGAATGAGAAGGCGTCGTGGCCTGACATATCTTGACACGTCAAGACAATCGCCCTAGCCTGCGACTATGGGCGATTTCGTGAAGTTCAGCTCCAAGATGGACGGCCAAACGCTGGAGGCCGTGCGGGCCTACGCGCGTAACGAAGGGCGGACCGTCGCCGGTGTGCTGAGCGAAGCGGTTCAGGAGTACCTCGACAAGAAGCGCGTGCGTCCTGCGTTTCGAGAGGCCGCCGACGCGGTGCTTGCCGAGCACGACGACCTCTTGCGCAGGCTCGCCAAGTAGGGCGCGGCCATGCCCGGTACCGTCTACCCTACGATCCACGAAGTCCTGTTGCTGCACTCGCGGCTCTTGGAACGATACGGAGGCGAGCGGGGCATCCGTGATCTCGGCATGCTCGACGCTGCACTCCACCGGCCGCGCTCGGGCTACTACGAGTCGCTCAGCGAGCAAGCCGCTGCACTCCTTCAAAGCCTCGCGAACAACCACGCCTTCGTCGACGGCAACAAGCGCGTGGCATTCGCTACAACCGCCATCTTTCTCCAACTCAACGGCTTCCCACTCCGGGCAACTGCGGACGACGCCGAAGCGTTTCTAATCGAAGAAGTGATCAAGGGATGCGCGCCGGTCCAGGCAATCGCGACGTGGATCGAGGCGCACATCCAGAGCTAGGGAGCTGCATGCGGTGATTCCGTTAGCGCCTCTAGCCTCTCCCACAGTCGTGTTCCCAGCACTTGGTCGTTCATAGCCATGTCGGGCTTTTTGGAGCGTTGATCAAGAACGAACAGCGCTCCATTGATCGAGCTTCGCTCTCGGTGCGAGAGCATCAACTCCGAAATCGGCTCACCCGCTACCGCAGGCGGTTGCGCACGGAGCACGGTCATGATTCGCCAAATGAGGCGGGTGAATCCAGTCGCCCACCGCTTCTTCAACTCTGGGTCTGACTTGTCAATGACGAACGTGGGATCGAACGCGACAGAGGCGATCTGCCCAGCGTACGGCGAACTAGCTCGCCTGCGATGACGCGGTTGCACGTTTTTGTCCTGTTGAATGCGGTCATCGACCTGTGATGCTCGGTGCTTTCGAGATCGTCCTAATCCAACTCTTCGTGGAACGGCGCAATCACATCAGATCAAGACCACCCCAGCGGGAAGATTTCGCATGCTCCGCCTCTTCCCGCTCCCGAAGCGCGCCTTCATAGCTCGCGCGCAC
>JBATLA010000357.1:0-2366 GCA_049669945.1 Polyangiales bacterium
GCGGCGACCGGCGCTGCGGCCGCGATGACGTCGGCGGCTTCGCATGCCAAGCGGTGCGAGAGAAAGCCGCCGTTCGACATCCCGGTCGCATACACCCGGGCCGTGTCGATGCAGCCGCGCGCACCGAGGTCGTCGATGACTGCGCGCGTGAAGCCGACGTCGTCCACGTTCGTCTCCGCCGAGCGGCCGCAGCAGACCCCCGCGTTCCAGGAGTTGTCGAGGCCGTTCGGGTACGCGACGATGAAGCCTTCGCGCTCCGCGAGCTCGTCCATCTTCGTGCCCTCTTGCTGCAATGGCCCGCTCGACGTGAATCCGTGGAAGTTGAGAACGACCGGCAGGGGCGTCGTTCCATCGTAGCCCGGCGGAACGTAGAGCTCGTAGCTCCGCATGTCGCCGTCATGCGAGAGCTCGACGTGGATCACGCTCGAATCGAGCGTCCCATCCTGGCATCCGAGGCTCGCTGCCGTCCCCGAAGTCTCCCCGCCACTGCTGTCGCTACACCCAACAAGGAGCGCAAACGCGCCAACCAACCAGCACCGTATTCCATTCATCGCGGCCAAAGCTATCACTCGTAGCGGAGACCTTCTACTGGAAGCATGCGCGCGGCCCACCAGGAGGGCGCGATCGTCGACAGTGTGCAGATGAGCAGCGCGATGCCAATGGTCACGAGGAACACCGTCGGGTTGATCACCACCGGCAGGTGGTCGATCAAGTAGACCTTGGGATCGAGCGGGAAACGGATCTTATCCAGGTAGGTTACGATCCCGCCTCCAACGAGCACCCCGGCAAGGGTGCCGATCACGCCTACGACGATGCCCTGCACCATGAAGATTCCGAGCACGGTCATGTCGGTTGCGCCCATTGCTTTTAGAATGGCGATCTCGCGCTTCTTCTCGAGCACGATCATGATCAGCGTCGCGATCACGTTGAACGCGGCGACGAAGACGATGGTCGCGATGACGAGCGTGAGCGCGATCTTCTGGACCTCGAGCGCGGTGAAGAGGTTCCGGTTCAGCTCCGACCAGTCGAGGGAATGAAACGCGCCGCCGAGGTCCTGCTCGATCCGGCGGGCGAGCTCGTATGAGGTGTCCAAGTCGTGCACGCGAAGCTCGACGCCCGTGACGTTGTCACCCTCGTCGAAAAGCCGCTGCGCTTCGAAGAGGTCCGTGTAGACGAGCCCCGAATCGTATTCCTGAAACCCTGCCTGGAAGACGCCGATCACGCGGAACTCGCGCGAGCGGGTGGCGCTTCCCCGCGGCTCGGTGAGCGCCAGCCCAAGCGCGGCCAGAGGCGAAATCAATCGAACCCGGTCGCCGATCTCGAGCTCCAAATCCTCGGCGAGCGTCATGCCGACGATGATCCCCGGCAATGCGTCGATCGGCTCTTGCGCTCCGCCCTGGACGAGACCCGCTTCCCACTCCGGGTCGTCCGGCAGCGCGAGCGCGTCGTCATCGAACCCGCCCAGCATCGCTTCGATGTCATCGGGCTTCGCCACCGCCCCGACGTTCGGCTTCCGAGCACGCCGCGCGGCCTCCCGTTGTGTCTCGCGGCGCGCTTTCTCTTCTTCCCAGAAGGTTTTGCGCCCGCCGAGCTCCTGCTCATCCACAGCGCCCGCGTCTTCACCCTCTCCGGACAGGGATCTGGCCCCCTCGTCGTCCGCTTCTGCCTGGGGCTTCTCGTCACGGATGTCGCGAAGCCACTGCCAGGTGTCGTCACTGCTGGGCTTGGGAGACACCGTGGGGAGGGAACCAGGCCGGCGAAGCCCCTCGAGGTCGCCGGAGATCATTTGCTCCGGTAGGTCGAGGACATTGCGAACGCCCGACGGGGTGACGCCTTTGACCAAAACGACGGCGCGGCGCTCCCCCTTGGTGAGCATCATCTCGTTGATCGAGAACGGGGCAAGGCCGGCAACCTCGGGCATCTCGCCGACGGTGCCGAGCACGTCGCGGTAGTCCCGGAACTCCCGGCCATATTTCAGGACGAGGACGTGGGCGTTGACGCCGAGGACCTTGTCCTTGAACGCCTGCTCGAACCCGGTCGTGATCGAAAGTACAGCCAGGAGGGCGGCGACCCCGAGCGCCACGCCGACGATCGAGATCAGGGTGATCATCGAGACGGTCGCCCGCTTCTTCGAACGCAGATAGCGCACGCCGATTTCGAGGCTGTAGCTCACGCGGGCGTCGTAACACGGCCATCTCTTGGGCGCGATCCCCTTACTTGCTCCCTAAGGGCCAACTCACTAGCCTTCGCTAGATGAAGCGGATTGGGTCCCTCGCTGCGTGCATCGGGCTGGTGGTGGCGTGTCACCAGCAGCAAAGCGTGCGTCGCGAAGTGTGGCCGCCGCCAGCGGAGCCGCAGCCTCAGGT
>JBATLA010000358.1:0-6699 GCA_049669945.1 Polyangiales bacterium
GGAAACCGTGGTGATGCTTCAGAATCGTGGCAAGGCACCGAAAGTACTCTGGCGCTGGGAAGTGGACGGCACAGAGCCGCCCGAACCGAAGACCCCAATCATGCGAGATGGCGCTGAGGTCGGTGAAGTGACATCCGCGACGATTGGCGCTCGGGGGATCCAGGCGCTGGGCTTCCTCAAACGGGGCCATGAAACCGAGCTCGAAGGGTTTGAAATTCGCGGCCAATCCGCGACCCCGCGCGGCCCGGTGTCCGAGGGGCCCGGGGTAAGTCAGCAGATTACGTGACGATACGGAACCCGGACAGCTGGCGTGACCGGTCAAGCGACCTTATACTCCGCGCACAAGGAGCATCATGCTGAACCTGACCGATCGCGCCGCAGACAAAGTCAAAGAGATCCGGGATTCCGAAGGCCTCGCTGGCCAAGGCCTCCGCGTACGGGTGATTGGCGGCGGATGTGCCGGTTTTTCGTATGATTTGTTCTTCGAGGACGAGACTTCAGACCTCGACCAGACCTTCGAGTCGCACGGGATTCCCATCTACGTAGACATGATGAGCGCCCAGTACCTCGACGGAACCGAGATCGACTACGTCGAGGGCCTGCAAGGCGCAGGGTTCAAGTTCGTCAATCCGCAGGCGAAACAAACCTGCGGTTGCGGCTCGAGCTTCGCGACCTGATTTCCCTTTTATTTCAGCGTGATAGGGAGGCATGGCATTTTATTGTCCATGTCTTGTCTAATTTTGCTTGCGCCTTTGTCCAGGAAGTTCCATAACTTCCCTAGACAAGAGTTAGACACTGGCTCTTGACATTCTGCCGTAACGTAACGTAACGCTAGGCGTATAGGAATCCATCATGCAGTCATCCGCCTCCCTCGACCGATACATTCAGCAAGTCCGGGCCATCCCGAAGTTGTCCCGGGAAGACGAACACCAGCTGGCTCTTCAGGTTGCTGAAGGGGACCAAGCCGCGGCAGACAAGTTGGTGGAAGCCAATCTGCGGTACGTGATTGCCATTGCGCTGCAGTACCGGCGCTACGGTGTGGCGCTCGGCGACCTCATCGCGGAAGGCAGCGTCGGCCTCGTGACCGCGGTGCGCAAATTCGATCCACACCGCGGCACACGGTTCGTCACGTACGCGGGCTACTGGATTCGCGCGTTCGTTCTCGAGGCGGTGGTCCGATCGAGCACGATGGTCGGCGCCGGCTCCGGCCCCTTCCGGTCGAAACTGTTCTTCCGTCTGCGCAGAGAGCGCGCCCGCCTTTCGAACGTCATCTCGGATCCGGACGAGCTGATCGAACGGCTAGCGTCCGACTTCGACACGACGAAGGTCAAGATGAGCGAGCTGCTGCGACGTTTGGACCAACGCGAGATCTCGCTCGATGCACCCGCCTACCACGACTCCGATTCGACGCTTGTCGAGATGCTGCCCGGCTCGGCTGAGCCACAGGATGCCATCGTCGCCCGCAGGCGTCGCCAGAGCGGAATTCAGACCCGGCTCGCCGGCGCATTGTCGATCCTCGATGACCGCGAGCGACTGATCGTCGAGAAGCGCATTCTGAGCGATGACTCTGCGTCGCTCGCAGCGCTCGGTCGTGAGCTCGGCGTGAGCCGAGAGCGGGCCCGCCAGCTCGAAGCGCGGGCAAAGCGGAAGCTTGCCGAAGAACTGAAGGACCTGGCTCCCGCCGCCTGACCCCGCACAGGCGGTGCGCTGCATCGACCACGAGGCTTCGCCTCGGCCACCTACAGGGTCGATTCAGGACTGCACAGATGTAGGGTATCCCCTCACCTTCCGAGGGCCGATGCGAACTCCGTGCAGCCGGGGTAGCATGTAGGCCAGGATGGGCTTCGACGAAGGGGAGATCACGGCCTTGCGCCGAGATGCGACGGAAGAGCTGGGCCAAGACGATCTCGTCGAAGAGCCCGGCTCGCCGGTGCCTCCGACGCTACCGCCTACATCCGAAGAAAGCGGGCCACGCAAACCTCCCGTGGCGAAGGCCGATCGCACCCGTCGTGCGCGCGCGTGGTTGGAGGAATGCGAGCGCGAGCTCCAGAGCCAACCCGACGTTCGTCGCGCAGCGCGTCTGCACTTCGAGATGGCTCGAACTTGTGAGACCGCACTCGACGATACTCGCGGCGCCCTTCAGCATTATCAAGCAGCAGTCGAACGCGCGCCGGACTACGTGCCGGCGATCCGCGCGGCACGCCGGCTCCTGGTCGGCACGCGGATGTTCTCCGAGGCCCTCGCGTTGTTCGACGCGGAAGCGCGAGTCACTCGTCACGCGCGTGACAAAGCCACACTGTTCTTTTTGAAAGGCAGGCTCCTCGAAGACGTCCTCGGCAACCGCGAAGCTGCGGAAGAAGCTTATCATACGGCGCGCGCGCTCGACCGCTCTCACGCCGCCATCCTAGGGGCGACCGAGCAGCGGTCGTACGCAAAGCAGCGTTGGTCTGACGTCGACCGCAATCTGGCGGAGCTCGCCAATGCAGCCGCCTCTGACGACTCGCACCGGGCCGCGCTGATCATCCGTCGAGCGCAGTTGCTCGAAAGCCGACAGCAGCGTCCTGAGCAAGCCGCCGAGCTCTACGAGACCGCGCTCCAGCTCGACGCCCGAGCCAGCATCGCCGTACAGGCTTTGAAGCGCCTCTACTACGGGCAGCATCGGTGGAGGGATCTGATCAGAACGCTCGAGGCAGAGGTATTGCTTGCGACCGATCCGGCACTCAAAGCGTCCGCGCTCTATCGCGCGGCCCGCATCAACGCAGAGCACCTCGGCAACCGCGACGAGGCGATCCGCTTGCTGGAGCAAGCCAGGAACCTCCGACCGAGCGATTCATTGATCCTCGGGGAGCTGGCACGCCACTACGAAGCGGGAGCGCGGCTACAGGCCTTGGTCGAGACCCTCGAAGCGCTGAGCGAAGCCACCGAGGACACCGCCGAGCGCCTCACTTTCACACAGCGCATCGCCCGACTCTACGAGGAAGAGCTCGGCGATGTAGACCAGGCCATCGCCTGGCACGAGCGCGCTGTGCAGTTGGATCCCACGTCGCTGTCGAGCCTCCAGGCACTCAGCTTGCTCTACCGAGTTCGAGGCGCGTGGCCCAAGCTGATCGAAATGTGTCTGCAGGAGGCTCGATACACGACCGACGCCCAGCGGCGAGCCGACTCGCATGCGCGAGCTGCAGAGATCTACGAAGCGAAGCTCGAAGCGGTCGATGATGCGATCGACCACTATCATCGCGCCCTCAACGCGATGCCGGATCACGCGGCCGCGTTCAAGGCACTGGCGCGGCTTCTATCCGACGTACACAAGCCGAAGGAGCTGATTCAGCTCTATGAAAACGCGCTCGACCGAGCGACCGGCACCCGCGCGGTCTCCTACCTGTTCAAGATCGCGCAGCTGTACGAGGACGTGCTCGAGGAACACGCGCTGGCCGCTCAGACGTACAAGCGCGTACTTCAACAGGACGGAAGCAACCTCGCTGCGGTACACGCTTGGCAGCGCTCCGCCGCTCGGGCGCATCGGCCGCGCGAGCTTCTCGAGGCGCTCGACTACGAAGTCGAGCTGACGGTCGAACGGGATCGATTGGTCGCGTTACTTCACCGCGCGGGTGAAGTGCTCGACGAGCAGCTCGAGGATCGGGACGGGGCGATCGCTCGCTATCGCCGGGGCCTCGACAAAGACCCACGACACGTACCCACGCTCTCGAGCCTGGGGCGCCTCTACTATGCCGCCGGCCGCTGGAACGACCTGCTCGACGTCTACGCCCAAGAGCTGCGTCTGACTTCAGCCAAGGCGCGTCGCGTCGCATTGCTGCAAAAGATGGCCGAGATCTCCCGGGATCGGCTCGGCAGCGACGACGATGCACTTCGATACCACCGCGAGGCCATCAAGGTGGACCCCGGGCATACACCTTCTCTACAAGAGCTCGCCAGGCAGCTTCGCGAGCGGGGCGCATGGGAAGAGCTGGTAGACGTGTTGGAGCTGCAGCTCCGTAGCTCCGGTGCCGCTCAGGTTCGCGCTCGCGCCGCGTTCCTCCTCGGCCAGGTCTACGAAGATCACCTCGGCGACCGAACGAAGGCAGTCGCGTCCTACGAGACAGCCGTATCCGCCGATGCCGGCTACCGACCGGCGGTGGATGCCTTGGCGCGTCTTCGGGCAGAGGAACAAGACTGGACACGTTTGCTCTCCGACCTCGAACGAGAGCTGAAGCTCACTGACGATCCGGCGCAACGAATCGCGCTCTTCGCGCGCAAGGCGCAGGTCCTCGAGCGACAGGACAAGCATCGCCAAGCCATTCAAGCGTGGGAAGACGTGCTGGCGATCGACGAGAAGCACCTCGGTGCACTGCTTGCCTTGGAGCAACTTCACCGCCAAGTGGGCGCGTGGGAATCGTTGTGCAGCATCCACGCCGCGCAGGCGGAGGTGCTCGATGATTCAGGGGGACGTATCGCGGCGCTCTACGAGCTCGCGCGCCTGCTCGAGCATCAGGGGCTCGGCGAGTACGAAGACATCGTAGGCGCGTACCGTCGCATCCTCGATAGCAATCCGTCGGAGCTTGGCGCTTTGCTCGAGCTCGAACGCCTGGCCGCAAGCCGGCGCGACACGGAGCTATTGAAAGAGGTCGACCGCCTGATGGCGCAGTCAGCCCAGGATCCGATGGTCGCCGCGGCTCATCGCGCGCGACTCGCGGAACAGGTCGAAGGCTCCGCGGACACCGAGGCGATCGAGCAATTCCGTGCGGCAACCGTCGCGGATCCGCACCATATCGGCGCCGCTCGGGGACTGACGCGCGTCGCCACGGAGACCGACGACCCAACCGCGCTCGTCGAGGCCCTTCGACGCGAGGCGGAAACCGAGCGCGACCCAAGGGCCGCTTCAGAGCTCCTGGTCCAAAGCGCATTCGTTCGATTGCAGAGGATCGGCGACCACGACGGCGCGCGGCAGGACTTCGAGCGGGCGCTCGAGCTCTGGCCAGACTCCGAACGGGCTGCGGATGGGTTGATCGATGTACTGACGATCGACTCTGGCTGGTCGACGCTGGTGGATCGCTTGTCGCAGGCGGCCTCCGCGGCTGGCTCCGTCGACCGGGCGAGCTCGCTATGGTTGACAGTCGCTCGGATCCAAAGCGCGGAGCTAGGCCGCGTCCCGGCCGCGATTCGTACGCTGCAACGCGTGCTCAAGGTGGAGCCACGCCATCTCGAAGCGCTCGAGCACCTCGCGCGGCACTTCGAATCGAATCAAAGCTGGCATGAAGCGGCGGCTACGATGGAGCAACTTCTTGCGGCGGCACCCGGCAACAGCACAGCACAGCGGGTGCTCATCAAACTGTCGCGCCTCTACCGCGAACGCCTCGAGACGCCCGAGAAAGCCCTCCGACACGTCGAGTCGGCCCTGGCTTCGGATGCAACGGACCCCGCTGCGCTGCACGAGCTCTCCCTCGTACACGAAGCACTCGGCCAGGTCTCCGAAGCGCTGCAGGTAGCCCGGCACCTACTCGAAGTGGGGGGCGGGGAAGCCCGGGGGGATGCCCTCGTGCGTCTCGGCCAACTCGAGCACGCTGCGGGAGACGATCAAGAGGCCAAAGCTTCATTGCGACGCGCGGTGGTTTTCGAAGGCCCGGGCAGCGAGGCCGCTCGCGCGCTCGAAGCGCTCTGCGAGACACCGGACGATTGGCGACGATACGCAGAAGCTCTCGATCAACACGACGCACCCAACGAAAAGGAACGGATCGCCACGGGGCTCGAGGTCGCACGCATCCTCTCTGAGCACTGCCGCGACGAGCATGCAGCGATCGCCGCGCTACGCGACCGACTTCAGGAAGGCGCCGCCAATGCAGACCTTCGGCGCGAGCTCGCCGTTCGTCTTCGCGACCGAGGCCAGAGCACCGCGGCAGTCGAGCAGCTGCAAGCCGTGCTGACGCGCGAGCCAATGCGCGAAGAGGTCTGGCGAGAGCTCGCGAACACGTACGACACCCAGGGGAAACCGAGAGAAGCGCCAATCGCGACGCTGCCCCTCGTCATGCTCGGCGTCGACGACGAAACGGACCGAAAGCGCATCCAGGCGGTCGAGCCCAAGCCGGCGCGCGTACGACCTAGGTCGTTACGTGGGGCCGTGCTCGAGCAACTCGGCACCCCTCGTCCTGAGGACGCCGCGGCTGGGGCGCTCCTCGCGGCGCTCGGTCCTTCGCTGGCGAAGCTCTACCCGCCCGAGCTTCACAGCTATGGTCTAGCCACGCGCGATCGGCTCCCAACGGAAGCCAATCATCCGCTCCGCGAAATCGCGAATCAGATCGCTGCGGCACTGGACATCCGACATTTCGACTTGTTCCTTCATCGGGTCCGAAACCGCGACATCACCATCGAGTTCGGGGCTCACCCGGGAGTGCTCGTTCCCGCGACCATCATGGAAAAGGACGCGCGCACGCAGGCCTTCGAACTGGCCCGACCGATGACCCAAATCGCGCGCGGCTACCACGCGGTCGAAAAGCTGACACCACGGGAGCTCGACGTGCTGCTTGCATCCGCGGCTCGCATCGTGAAGCCCGACTTCGGATCGGGACTGACGAGCGAGGAGTTCCTGAATGAGCAAACACATCGGCTGCAGCGCGCGATCCCGCGTCGGGACCGACGCGTCGTCCGAGACGCCGCGCTCGCATACTCGCAAGCGCGGCGCGTTAAGTTCGACAGGTGGGCCAATGC
>JBATLA010000359.1:0-3634 GCA_049669945.1 Polyangiales bacterium
GCGGCGACGACCGCGGCGGCCGCGGGTCGTTCGAGAAGCCCAAGCGTCCCAAAGGCAGCAGACGCGGTCTCCGCGGCAAAAAGCGCAGCCTCTAGCAGCTAGCTGAAACACGCACGGCGCAAAAAAATACTCGGGCGAGGTGTGAACCCCGCCCGAGTGCCCGTTGTGTTGTACCCCGAAGGAGTGCGAATCTCGATTCGCCTGTCGGAAGGTTGCTGATCAGCCGCCGACAGTCCTACGGTAAAGGTTCGCAAGCACGGTTGTCAATGCGTATTTCTTCGCACAATTTCGGCGGAATCAGTGGAATTGAAACTGGAGACCGGCGTGCACTTTCCGGGTAGACCTTGCGCGACGCGGATGGAACAGTTGCAGAGGCAGTGATGAAGGACGACTTGGGGGACACCAACGAGCTCGACCGCGCGCGGCGGCACTTTCTAAAAGCCGCTGCGTATACGGCGCCGGCCGTGCTCGCGACCATCACCTTGAACAAGGCGCACGCGCAGGCTTCGTGCATGCCTACGACCTGCGCGCCGGGAGCGTGCAATCCGAGCTCTGGCTGCCAGCCGCAGACCTGCATGCCCTTACTTCCATGAAGCGCATGGAACGGCAGGAGACCGGCTACTTCTTGCCCAACGATTGGATCCTCTGGCAGAGCCAGGGATCGCTCGAAGCCCTCAAGTTGAGCACCGGGGATCAGATCCAAATCGAAGGGACGCCTGCGATCGATGGATCGACGATCGAGCTCTCCGGCTCCGTTTGGGAATCACTCGCGCGGTTCGAGCCGTTGGTGGGGCAGCTTCGCGGACGGCTCCAGGAGCAAGCGCTCCAACCACTTACGCGAGAGACGGTGTTGCGCGGCTCTGGATGGCGACAACTCTTCGTCGAGCTGACGGCGAAGTGCAACGAGCAATGTGTCCATTGCTATGCTGAATCGGCGCCCTCTCGCACAGAAGCGCTGGGCTGGCCCGAGCTCAGGGATGTGCTCGAAGACGCGAAGGCTCTCGGTTTCGAGCTGGTGCAGCTCACCGGGGGAGACCCTCTCATCAGCCCCCATTGCATTCGGGCGGTTGAGTACGCAGCCGAGATCGGGATCCCGCAGATCGAGATCTACACGAACGGCCTCGCACTTCGGGGCAAGACGTACGAGCGCTTGCGCGAGCTCACGCCCTCCTTTGCGTTTTCCTTCTACTCGCACGATCCGGAGACCCACGATGCGATTACCCAGACGCCGGGGAGTCACGAACGCACCGCACGAGCGATTCGACGCGCCATCGCCGATGGCTTGAAGGTACGCGTCGGCGTCATCTCGATGAGGCAGAACCAACACGACGCATTGAGGACACAAGAGTATCTACTGACGCTCGGCGTGGCTCAGGGCTCCATTGGTTTCGATCAAATGCGCGACGTGGGACGCGGGGACGCGGCAATCACGGAATCCGCTGCACCGCCTCCGGGCATCCAAACCGGCGGTGTCGAAACGAAACGACTGCGCAGCTTCGGCGGGACTGCCGCGGTGAGCTACGACGGCACAGTGTACCCCTGCATCTTCAGCCGTCACCTACCGCTCGGAACCATCCATGATGCCGGGCTAGCAGCGATTCTCACTTCGGCGGAGCCGCTTGCCTCCCGAAAGAGGAATCTGCTGACGGCGCGCGCACGATGGGGTGAAAAGCTGTCTTGCTGGGAGTGTCAGACCCGATCTGTGTTGCTCGAGGGGACATGCCGTGCCTGAGCACTCCGATCGACGCGTGCCTCAGCGCAAGAACACGCTGACCCACGAGGTCACGGACACGGACGAAGTCGTCATCTACGACGGCAACACCCCTCAGCTCCTCGTGTTGAACGACATCGCCGCGGGTGTTTGGCTGATGATCGACGGCAAACGATCGATCGGGGACATCACCGCTGAAATCCTGAGCCACGTCGAGGCCGAGCCTGAAACCGTGGCTCGTGACGTGGCCGCGTTCCTGGGCCAGCTCGAGCAACGGAAGCTCATCGCGTGGGAAGAGGCAAGCTAGAGGAGCACGAGATCTTTCTTTCCGGGCTTCGTGTGGGTGTACGAAGCTCCTGCGCGAAGACGAGTCGCTACCTCCGACGTCACTGGTCGGCCGCGAAGTGGCCCCTCGTTCAACCTGGCCCGAGTTGCGAGATGGAAGTGATCTCGGATGCATCGCCCCGAATCCTGGTGGACGGGGAAGTGGTGTGGTCGGGCGGCGTCGCCGAAGACCTCGTTGCTGGCTTCGAGCAATTGCTCTATCGAGTCGCGCTCGCGCGCCACAAACGCCGATTTGCCGTATTTCACGCCGCCGCCTTGGTGTCGGACGGCGCGACCTTCGTGTTCTCCGGCCCCTCCGGCTCCGGAAAGAGCTCGCTGGCACTCACCGCAGTTCGGCACGGTTGGAAGTATTTCTCTGATGAATTCGTCGTCACGGACGGCCGGCGGGTGTGGGGGTGGCCGCGTGCGATTCGTTTCGACCCTCCGAAACGGGGCGCGCAATGCCCGGACTACTTGCTTGGCCTCGACGACGATGAGGACGCTGCGGAGACCCCCAGCGACACGGTGACACCCTACTATCCCGTCGCTGCAGAAGCCTTGCAGCGCGCTGCCTGTGATGCGCACGAGGTGCGTTTCGTCCGCATCGAGCGTGCAGCGCGGACCACACTACGGCCGCTCTCGCCGGCAGCCGGCCTCAAGCATTGGACCGAAGCCTCGTTCTTCGAGCCAACGATGTCCTTGGGTGCGCTCGTAGGTCCGGGTCGCACCTGGAGCGCATCGTGGCGCCACCCCGAGGAGCTCATCGATTTGATCGAAAGAACATGACCGCCAAGAAGCCCAGCGTCCGATATCGCCTACTTCGCCGCTGGGCGTTGCAGAGTCGCAGACTCCAGTCCGGGATGCGTCGAATCGAGCGAGGACTCGAGTCTTGGACCGGCGCCGTCTTGAACCGTGCGCTCCAGGACACCGAAAAGGAGGATCTTTCGATCGAGCTGTACGACGCTTCGTTTCGAGCGGAAAACGATCATCACGGGCTATACGCGTGGGAGACGCAATGGTTTGAACGACGCCTCCCCTCCCCTCCCGCATCGATTCTGATCGGCGCCGCAGGTGCAGGGCGCGAAGCGTCTGCGCTTCGCGAGTTGGGCTACCAGGTTCGGGCCTTCGAGCCGTCCGCATCGGCTTTTCGCCTCTGCGCGCTCACACTCGGCGCCGAGCTCGTCGACCGGGCGAGCTACCAGGATTTCGTGGGGACGGTGCTTCGCGGAGAGAGCACTCCACTGCGACTGACACGAGAAACGACCTTCGATGCCATGCTCTTGGGCTGGGGCAGCTTTGGGCACGTGCTTCGGCGTTCCGACCGGCTCGAGTTGCTCCGCGCCTCAGATCGGCTCGTACCCGAGGGTCCGATCCTCTTGAGCCTCTTCGAGCCGGCCGTCCGAGCCGTGACGAAGGGGATCTACTACACACCCTGGGGCGGTTTCTTGATTCAACCCACGTTCGAAGAACTCGAGGAGCACGCGAAGGCGTTGAACCGCGAAGTCATCGTCTCCCTTCAGTCACCGAGCTCGTATGCCACGTTGATCCCCAACGCTCGAACGCCCCAAAGCCTGGTATAGTCCGGGCGAGGGCACAAAC
>JBATLA010000360.1:0-2170 GCA_049669945.1 Polyangiales bacterium
CGTCGAAGGCGCACGGGCGCCGCGGCGACTTGCTCGCACCGACCCTCCTCGTGGGTGCTGGCCAGGGCGGCGTGATCGTAGCCCAGGAGCTGTCGCGCCGCCCCGACCTCGGCATGCTCCCGGTTGCGTTCGTCGATGACGACCCGATCAAACAGGGCGCTGTGATCCACGGCATCAAGGTCATGGGCACTACGGCCGATCTCGAACGTCTGGCGCAGCGCTTCGATGCAAAGCAGGCGCTGATCACGATTTCCAATGCGTCCGGCGCCTCCATTCGACGCATCACCGAACGATGCTCGGAGGCTGCTCTCGCGACGAAGATCGTTCCCGGGACGTATCAGATCGTCGGCGGACGTGTGAACCTCTCCCGCATCCGCGACGTAGCCATCGAGGACCTCCTGCGTCGTGATCAGGTTCAACTCGATTCCAAAGCCGTCACGGAAGTCGTCCGGGGCCAGCCGGTCATGATTACCGGTGCTGGGGGCAGCATCGGATCCGAGCTCTGCCGGCAAGTCGCGGCCTACCGTCCGTCGCGCCTCGTGCTGGTCGAGCGCTCCGAGAACGCGCTCTTTGAGATCCACTCAGAGCTTTCCCGCAAGTTCGGTGACTTGGAGGTGCTTCCCTGCGTTGCCGACGTGACCGACGTTCCTCGGATCACCGAGGTGTTCCGGCAACACCGTCCGAAGGTCGTCTTCCATGCAGCTGCCCACAAACACGTCCCGATGATGGAGTGGAACGCGGCCGAGGCCGTGAAGAACAACATCCTCGGCACACAGATCGTGGCCGACTTGGCGGACGCGCTTTCCGTCGAACGCTTCGTGATGATCTCGACGGACAAGGCCGTGAATCCGACCTCCGTGATGGGGGCGACCAAGCGCGCTGCCGAGCTCTACGTGCAGGCGCTCTCGGGAACGAGCCGGACCCAATTCGCGACGGTACGGTTCGGCAACGTCCTTGGTTCGGCGGGAAGTGTGATTCCGATATTCCGCCGGCAGATCCGCGACGGAGGCCCGATCACGGTGACGCACCCGGATATGACGCGATACTTCATGACGATTCCCGAGGCAGTTCAGCTCGTGACGCAGGCCGCGGCACTGAGCCGCGGCGGAGAAACGTTCATCTTGGACATGGGGCCGCCCGTACGCATTTTGGACCTCGCGCACGATCTGATCCGGCTGAGCGGCCTCGAGCCGGACAAAGACGTCGAGATTCGATTCACCGGCGTCCGCCCGGGCGAGAAATTGTTCGAAGAGCTGTCGATGACGAGCGAGGGGCTCCGGCGAACGACCCATCCCAAGATCTTCATCGGGTCCTACGCTTCCCCGCACCTCCCTGCGCTGCGTGCGCAGTTCGAAGCCATTGGCCGCATTTGCAACACGACCGACGTCGACGAGGTTCGGCGGGCGTTGTCGCAGCTGGTGCCCGAGTACGGCAACGGAGGATCAGACAGCGAGCCACCGACACGGCCAACCGACTTCCGTGAGTCGAAGACCGCTGGGATGTGAGTACTGGAAATGAATGAACGTGTTGCAGTCGTGGGCCTTGGCTATGTGGGCCTACCAGTCGCCCTCGCATTCGCTCGCAAGTTCGAGGGCACCGTCGGTTTCGACGTGTCCGAGTCTCGCGTGCGAGCCCTCCGAGACAACCGCGACTGGACGGGCGAAGTCACCGAGACTGACTTGAAAGACAGTACCCTCTTGCTCACGAGCGATGCGGCAGATCTGCGTGGCTGCACCTTTTTTGTCGTCGCGGTGCCGACCCCGCTCGACTCGGACCGGCGCCCCGACCTCGGACCTCTATTGGCCGCTTCTCGAACCGTGGGGAGTACACTCGCCCCTGGAGCAGTCGTCGTCTACGAGTCGACGGTGTACCCCGGCGTCACCGAGGAACGGTGCGGGGCAGTCTTGGCTGAGACGTCCGGCCTGACACAGTCGCGGGATTTCAAGCTGGGCTACTCGCCGGAGCGCATCAACCCCGGCGACAAGCTGCATACCTTCGAAAAGATCGTGAAGGTCGTGTCGGGCGAGGATCCCGAGACCCTCGAGCGGGTCGCTGCGGTGTACGAGGCGGTGGTCGATGCGGGAGTCCACCGGGCGGCGTCGATCAAGGTCGCCGAAGCCGCCAAGGTAATCGAAAACACCCAGCGCGACGTCAACATCGCCCTGATGAA
>JBATLA010000361.1:0-3580 GCA_049669945.1 Polyangiales bacterium
CGTAGGACGGAATGAACAGGGCAAGGTCGGGACGCTCGTCAGCAGATGAAACGACTCGGGACATCGAACGGCTGCGCTTTCGGGGCCGACCATGGGTCATCGGTCCGCGCGAAGCAACCCCGTCGCAGCCCTTGACGCCCCCCGGACGATGCCCAACTATCCGGCTCACCCTCCTTTCGGAGAAAGGGCGCTTTAACTCGTGTGTGGCATTGCCGGATTGTTGGTGCGCGATCAGCAGGCCGCGCCGGATCCCGAAGCCGTCCGACGCATGTGCGACGCGATGGTCCATCGCGGTCCAGACGACCACGGTCTACGAGTTGACGGCCCCTGCGCGCTCGGCCATCGCCGGTTGTCGATCATCGATTTGCGACCCGAAGGCGCCCAACCGATGACCAACTAGGACGACACCATCGCGGTCGTCGTCAACGGAGAGATCTACAACTTTTCCGAGCTTCGAGACGAGCTCAGGCGACGCGGACACCGCTTCAAGTCGCGCTCCGACTCCGAGGTCGTGCTGCACCTCTACGAAGAGCACGGCGTCGACTTCCTCGATCATCTTCGCGGGATGTTCGCCGTCGCACTTTGGGACGGCCCGCGCCGGCGTCTCGTCTTGGCGCGCGATCGCTTCGGCAAGAAGCCCCTGTTCTATCACGCGGGGCCGCGAGGCATCGTGTTCGCCTCGGAGCTTGGCGGCCTGATCGCGTCGGACGTATTCGAGAGGAAGCCAGACCTCGACGCCATCGATGCGTTCATCTCGTTACAATATGTCCCGGCACCGATGACGGCCTACGAAGGGGTGAGAAAGCTGCCTGCCGGCCATCGGCTGGTTTGTGAGAACGGGGTCATCCACGAGGCGGAGCCCTACTTCACACTCCGCTTCGACGAGCCGCGTGAAGGTAGTGTCGAGGGTCTGACGCACGAGCTCGGCGATCTGCTGGAGGAGTCCGTTCGCATTCGAATGGTGTCCGACGTGCCGTTGGGCGCCTTCCTTTCCGGCGGCATCGACTCGTCGCTGATCGTCGCGTTGATGGCACGCCAATCTTCACAGCCGGTCAAGACCTTCTCGGTCGGCTTCACGAGCAAGGACCGGAGCGAGCTTCCCTACGCAAAGATGGTGGCCGAGCGCTACGGCACGGATCACCACGAGATGATCGTGGAGCCGGATATGACCTCAGTCATTCCGACGATGGTTCGGCACTATGGAGAGCCATTCGCGGACACCTCCGCCCTGCCGACCTGGTACCTTTGCGAGTACACGAAGACCGGCGTTACCGTCGCGCTGAGCGGCGATGGCGGCGACGAAGCCTTTGGCGGCTACCGGCGATACATGCACTCGCGAACCGCGCGCGCAATTCGACAGATGCCATGGCCTATTCCGCAGATGGCAGCGGGACTCCTCACCAACGTCCCGATGCCGCAAGCGCAAGACGTCAGGGACTATGGCGAGCGCATCATGCAGCCGGAGCACCTGCGATTCCTCGGGCTCACTGCACCGATCCCTCACAAGGACCGAATGGCCCTCTACACCGCGGCCATGCGCGAGCGGTTCGCAGAGGACCAGGTTGCAGTCGAGTTCCGAAGGCTCTTCGAAGCCTCGCGGGCCAAAGACCCCGTCAACCGCGTCATCGACGTCGACATCAAGACATACCTGGCGGACAACATCCTGACTAAGGTCGACATCGCGTCCATGGCGCATTCGCTCGAAGTACGCTGCCCGCTGATCGACCAAGAGGTGATGAAGTTCGCTGCGTCACTCCCAGGGTCCATGAAGATTCGACGCATGACCACGAAGTACCTGCTTCGCCAGGTCGCCGAGGAGCTGCTGCCGCGGCGGATTCTGACCCGGCCGAAGCAGGGCTTCGGCTTGCCGATCGACCGCTGGATGCGGGAAGACCTCGCCCCGCTGTCACGCGACGTCCTTCTCGACGAAAGAGCGCGTACGCGCGGGATTCTCGATCCCGCAGGCGTCGAAGCCCTGCTCTCGAAGCATCAGCGCGGGGAGCCGAGAGGCTATCAGATCTGGTCGCTGATGATTCTGGAGCTCTGGTTCCGAGAGTGTCTCGAAGCCTGAGTCATCGGGTCAAGGCGTGGATGGAGGTGACGTGCCTTCCGACTCGGCTCCGGGGTCCAGCGGAAGTGGTTGCGGCCGCGACCGCCAGAGAAACCCGACGATGAGCGAGGGAACCGCGGCGATTTGCCGCATGGCTGTGTCGGCCAAGAACATCGCGGTGACTTGCGCCTGCGGCGCGTCGATCGTGTCGGCCATCGCCAAGGCCAGCGAAAGGAACAAGAACTCGCGTGCCGGAATGAACGGTGTGCGCGACACCAGCAAGTCGACGACGAGCAGGCTGATCCACGCCGTGAAGACGGAGCCAGGCAGGCCGACGGTCCACTGAAAACCAAGGAGCGTGAGGTTTCCAGCGCTCCGCGCGAGGTGATAGCCGATCACCCGCCACATGGTGCCCGTGCTGACGCCGAGGACCTTTCCACGGAAGGTGATGACCAGGAGGCTGAGCACAGCGGCGGCGAGGGTGACGCCGATGATGATCCCGAGCGCGCGCGGATTCACCTTCTGCGCCAGCGTCAGATCGCCGAAGATCGCGTAGCCGCCCAAGACGAGCACGGCGACGGTATTGGCGGCCGCTGCCGACAGGAGCGTGACGTCTTTCACGCCCGAGAAGGCTTTGCGATAGCTGATGCGCAGCGTTCGCACCGCCCAAACGAGGAAGTACATGTCGCCGCTCATGCCCGCGACGGACGTGTTCATGACCATCTTCACGAGGAACACGCCGAAGTAGCGGAGTAGGTTCACCCCCCAAACCGCCGTGTAGCAAAGTATCTCGATCACCGGCTGTAAGAAGAACCGAGCGAGGAACAGCAAGTAGAACCATGGGGAAGCGGGCAGCGAGCGGAGCACTTCACGCCAATCGGTGCCGGCGAGCTGGCGGTAGAGGACGGTGCCGATGACGGAGACGACGATGAGCGAGAACACGCGGCGCGCGTTGCGGAGGGCCCGTGGCGGCACGGCCTCGTACAACTGCACGCCCCACGCCTGCAGCCTGGCGACGCGGTCCTGCATTCGCTCCGAGAACCCCGGCGCCGGCGGCTCGGCGCTCGATTCGTCGCTCATGACCGCGTTATGACCCATCCGCACCCGTGGCGAAAGGGCCGTCGGGGAGGCTCAAATCGCGAATGTGATGCCAAACGGAAACACGAACTGGGCGTTGTAGCGCGCGCGATCCGCAGTCTCGATGTGGAACCGCATCGTTGGAACGCCCAAGTCGACCCAGAGCCGCTCGCTCATCTTGTAGTTGAAGGTCAGAACGTCGAGCTGGATGCCGACGACAAAGCGGTAGTCGAAACCTCCGCCGACGCCGATGCCGACCTTCCACAGCCAAGCCCACCTCTTGCTGTCCTTGATGGACACGAGGCTCCCGAACGAGACGAAGCCGGTCGCCGTCGCAAGGAAACGCCAGTCGAGCCGGTTCGTGGCCGGCGCCACCTCGAAGCCAAGCAGCCAACGATTGCCCTTTCCGAGAAGGAGGCCGCCCCGAAAGGCAAGCAGAGCACTGGTGTCGAC
>JBATLA010000362.1:0-7297 GCA_049669945.1 Polyangiales bacterium
GGTCGTGGCACCGCGAATCGCGAGCTCCCAAACGCGCCCGATTCCGGCCTGGTCGGGGAGCGCCGCATTGCGCAGCGAAGTGAGGTCGCCCAACTCGCGTCGCACGATCGGGCCGGTCCAATGAGGCGCGGCGACGATCCGATCGCTGGGCTCGAATCTCGCGCGAACGAAGGTGGAGGCTTCCTCCCAGGAATCCTCGCTGGGGATCGCCGCTTGGATCACGGGGTGTGCCAACAGCTCGAACGCCGCCACGGCGGCGACCAACACCCAAGCCCACGCCGCCAGGCTCAGCTTTCGCCCTGCTTCGGCCACGCGGGACCGATGCTAGCAGGGCTCAGATCATTCCGCAGCTTCGCAGACGAACTCGAACGACCATCCCTCCAAGGCCGGCGTGGCCGGCGGAGCGCTCGACGGGCGGAGAACGGCGGTGATCTGAATGTACGGCAAACCATAGAGTTGCCCATCGGCGATCATTTCCTCGGTCAGATTGAACGTGTCACTGGCGGTATCCGTTGGGACCTCGACGATGGCGGGGACGGCCGTTGCGAGCTCATCGAGCGTTGGCGCCGTGCGAATCTGGAACTCGATCGAGGTGCCGTTGGGCACGGTGCCGTCCCACTGGAGATCGCCCCACTTCGGGCGCTCCGGCGGCGTGTTGCAGCGCGCCGTACTGTCGTACGCGTTCCGATAAAACGCCGCCTGCGGCGTCGAGTCGAATTCGTGGGAGGCCAAGTCCGGGACCATCACGCGCACCGGAACGCGTTCGACCTCGACGTCGTCGTCGGCGCGGACGACGAGCTCGAAGTCGAACACCTGGGACGTGGCAGTCGGCGGGACGGAGGTATTCATGAAGAGCACCTGGAAATCGATGATCGCACCGACGTCGCAGCGCCGGCAGCGGGTGCCGGAGCCCCAGCCGCAGCCAAGTGGCGCTTCGTCCGCACAGTCATCCCAACGAATGCTCAACACGAAGTCCCGCTCGTCGATCGGCGTGCCGTCGTTGTCTACGTCGGTCAGCGAGATGTCGTAGACCGAGTCGGTGCTGGCAAGCCCGATCGTGTTGCTGACGGCCGCGTCGAGCCCCGCACCAGTCGATGACGTCAGCTCGGTCACCCATTGTCCGCCGCTCTTCGTGAGCGCATTGGTGGCGAGCGCGATGAGCTGGGCATCGAGGGTGCCATCGCTCGGCATCGTGATCGCGTCGCGCAGCGTCACCACGCTCGCCACCCGGATATCGCTCGCGAGCAAGGCGCTCTCGACTTCGCTCCACGCCACCGGAGCGTCCGTGGTCAACCAGGTTGGGTTCGCCGGATCGCCGTCGTGGACGATGGAGATACTGAATGCTCCCTCTGGTTCGTATCCCGGATCTGCGGCTGGCACGATGCCGTCGGCGACCAAGTAGTATTGCTGCGAGGCTGTCGGGGCCCAGGCGATGGCGCCCCAGCTTCCATTGCCGACGACACCGCCGTCGCAGGCGAGCGCTAGAGCGGGTTCGAGCAACGCATTGTCGAAAAGCGCAACGTTTGCCCCAGGCCAATGGGTGTTGTCCGCAAATGCCGTGGCGCTCGTGACGGGCGAGTCGAAGCGGAAGGTGAGGACCACGTCCTTCCTGTTCGTGTCGGTTCCAGGCGGGTCGCCGGGCAGGGGCGGAGGCGGCATACAGCCGGGCGCGGCAGTGGTGTTCACCTGATTGGTCAGGAGCGTGCTCATTCCGAGGAGCGTCAGGGAGCGGCCGGAGAGATCGCCCAAATCGAGTGCCAGGGCGGCAGTGTCGGCGGCAAGCAGCGCCGGGAACATCTCGACTGGGGGGAGGTCCATGACGGCGCCTCCTTCGAGACCGTCGAAAGGCGGATCTCCGTATTGAAGACCCCCGGACTGCGGCCCGTTATAGACGAGCGAGTCGGTGATGTTCATGACGACGTGCAAGGTGTCCGGGCGGAAACACGGATAACCGATATCCTCAGCGTTCGGGCATTGGGCCCGATTAGCGACCATGTCGCCCAGGCCCGAGCCTGACGCGACCGAATAGAGCGCTTGGGTGGCTGCGGTGCCTGTCGCGCTGTTGGCCACCGTGTTGAGTGTGTTGAACGCGGTGGCGATCAACGCGTCATCGTCGGTGAGGTCGAGGATGTGATGGTAGGGCGACTGGCTGTACGCCGGCGCAAGTGGCGCCAACGGATATTGTCGATACAGCCCGAGCCCGAAACGCGCGTCTTCGAACTCCAAGCGAACGTCGTCGATGATGTTGAGGATCTCTGCTCGGAGCACGGCAATCTCGTCGGCGAGAGTCGGGGTCGCATCGATCAGGAAGTAGACGTCGATCTGCGGGATCTCGGAGGTCGTGGTGACCGTCACGCCGCGCACGACTTCGTTTGCCCCTGATGGATCATGGAAGACCGTTGCGTAGACCCCATCGTTGCTCGGGTCATCATCGCAGCTGATCCAATCGGCTGTGCCGGGGCAATCGTCCGCGTCGTCGGGGACACCATCGCCGTCGACGTCCGGGAGCATGCTCACGCGGTCGATGACGAGCGCACCGGTCTCGCCCGAAAAACGAATGCCAGCCGAGTTGTCTGCCGTGAGGTCGGCGGCAACGGGGTAGTCGAGGCTCGACGAGCAGTCGGGGCGGTCCGGGGAGCACTGCGCAGGCGGATCGATGATCGCGCTTTCGTTCTGCTCTGCGTCCGGGCCGGCGCCGCATCCGGCAGCCGCGGCGAGGAGCGCAATGACCAAGCCGTGTCGGACTGTCTGTCTTGTCGAAATCATTGTGAAATTTCTTACAATTGGGGGAATCCACAGTACCGCATCTTGGGCGGTTCCGTAAGAGCTAGGTCGATGGGCCTCCGACGCAGGTGGGGGGACCGCCGGATCTGGGCGAGGCGCAGACTTCCCGCGGGGCGCATGCACTCGAATCTACACAGGAACCAGGCCCGGAGACGCACTCCTTGCGGCCGTCGCCCCAGAGGTCCCGACACTCGAACCCGAGGGCGCACTGAACAGCCGCGCCGCACAAACCAAAGCGTCCGCATGCGGCGACGGTCCCTTGCTCGGCGATCTCGCATACGGGCGCGGATGGCTCCGAGCACTGCGTGTTGTCGCACGACACCGCGTCGGGTTGGTTGGGTGTGAGCGACGGCATGCACTCGTCTGAACCGTCGCCGTCGGCATCTCCGCAGGGGACGCCGAGGACGAGGCAGTCGATATCGTCTGCGCACGCTCGCGTGACACGGCGACAGAATCGCTGGTCTGGGCTCGCGAAGAAACAAGTGTAGCCGTGAGGGCAATCGGCACCGGTCGCGCACGGCACGCGGCGGTCCACGCAGACCCCGTCCTCACAAGCAAAGCCGGCGACGCAGTCGTTCGAGTCGTCGCACCCGGAGTCCGTACGAAGGCATCGGCCAACGGTGGTGTTGCACGCGTAGGCCGGGTCGGCGCAGTCTTCATCGGTTTCGCACGCGCCCCCGCCGATCACGAAGCAACGAGAGAAGTCCTCGCACCCGGTCGAAAGGCATACCTCCCCCGCCGAGCAGGGGTCGCTCTCGTCACAGATGGCCTCCGGGTCGGGGCAGGACGGACAAAGCGGAGAGGTCTCGCACCAAGATCCGCCCCCGTCAGGCAGGCCGCCGTCCACGCCACCGTCTTCAATCCCGCCATCCACCGCACCGTCGACGGAGCCGTCGAGGTCGGGGCCACTGTCCGGATCGATGGATGCGTCACGGCCCGCATCGGACGGAATCGTGGGAGCGGCGGTTTCAGCACAGCCAGCCGCAGCCGCCGCGGCCAGCAAAACGCAAGCAAAGAAGCGCATGGGGGTTCGCCGCGAGAAATCCTCGCGCCGAGATATCGGTGGAGCCTAGCCCCTTCCGCGCCGCGCTGCACCCCGCGCCCGGGGGCCCTTGACCGTTGCGGGCCACCGCCCCAAGGCTCAGTCATGTCTTCCCTGGAAAGCGCTTTGATCGCGATAGAACGCGCGTGCGGGAGCGGCTCGGTGATTCGAGACCCGAGCCTGCTCGAGGGCTACGCGCACGACGAAAGCGAGGCTCTGCCATGCATGCCCGAGGCGGTCGTGCGCGCCAAGAGCACCGCTGAGGTGTCTGCAGTCATGAAGGCGGCGTATCAGCACGAGGTGCCGGTGACGCCGAGGGGCGGCGGCACTGGACGCGTTGGCGGCGCCGTTCCGGTCCCGGGCGGCATCGTGCTGGCGTTCGAGAAGATGAATGCCATCGAGGGAATCGATGCGGCCGAGCTGACCACAAGGGTGCAGCCCGGCTTGATCACCGGCGAGTTGCAGCGGGTCACGGAAGAGGAAAATCTCTTCTATCCACCGGACCCGAACTCGCGCGACTCCTGCGCCATCGGGGGCAACTTGGCGGCAAATGCCGGAGGGCCACGCGCGTTCAAGTACGGCGTCACGCGCGAGTACGTCATGGGCATGGATGTCGTCCTGGCGGACGGCACGATCCTCAAGCTCGGTCGCGAAACGAAGAAAGGGGTCACGGGCTACGACCTCACCGCGCTGATGGTCGGGAGCGAAGGCACGCTCGGGATCGTCACCGAGGCAACCCTTCGACTGATTCCCAAGCCCGAGGCGACGGTGACCGCGCTCGCATGCTTCTCACGTCTGGACGAAGTCGCACCCGTGGTGTCGTCACTGATGGCGCAGGGACAGTTGCCAGCTTGCATCGAGCTGCTCGACGAAGAGGCGATCCGGATCGTGCGCCCGGAAGCGGGCCTCACCATCCCCGAGGAGACCAAGGCGATGCTATTGATCGAGCTCGACGGGGAGGAAGCAAAGCTCGAGAGCGACCTGGAGCGCACCGGCAATGTCTTGTTCGACCTCGATGCACTCGAAGTGCTCGTTGCGCAGAACAGCAGCGAGCGGGAGCGGCTATGGGCATCACGACGGGAGCTCAGTCACAGCTTGAGGCGCGCGGCGGCGAACAAGCTCTCGGAAGACGTCGTCGTGCCGCGCACCAAGATGGCCCAGCTGCTCGGGTACTGCGCCGAGCTCGCAGACCGGCACGAGCTCGTCATCCCGACGTACGGTCACGCCGGAGACGGCAACCTCCACGTGAACTTCCTGTGGGACGACCCCGACCAAAAAGCGCATGTCGACGCAGCGATTGAGGCCCTGTTCCAACGGGTCATCGACCTGCATGGCACGCTGAGCGGCGAGCACGGCATCGGTGTTCTCAAGGCGCCTTACCTCCCGATGGAGCAGTCTGCGGCCCTCATCGCGCTTCAGGAAAAGATCAAAGATGTCTTCGACCCGAAGCACATCTTGAACCCTGGAAAAATCTTCCCGGCCGACGCCAAGCGTTATCACGGGGCTTGCTGAGCTGAGCGAGGCGCGGTACGCGCTCGGCCATGCTTCGTCGACTACCCCTACTGCTCCTCCTCGCCGCCTGCACCACCTCCAACAGCACGCCTGACGCCGGCACCGACGCGGGCACCGACGCGGGCGCTGACGCGGGGACCGATCTTGTCGCCCCTTGGCCCGAGTGGGCGTTTCACCACTGGGTTTGGGAGAACGAGAGCACGCAGGAGAGCGCCATTGCACTCGTCGACGATTACCTCGCGCGCGACATCCCCGTGGGCGCCATCATCATCGATAGCCCCTGGGAGACGAGCTACAACAGCTTCGTCTTCGAGCCATCGCAGTATCCCGACCCGCAGGCGATGATCGACTATTTTCACAGCCGCGGCGTGCGGGTGTTCTTGTGGATGGTGAGCGCGATCAACCTCGACTCACCGCTCTACGCGCAGGCGGCGGAAGCCGGCTACTTCACGCAGGTCGACGCGGACAGCGGCCCAGGCGTCGTCGATTGGTGGAAGGGCGACGGAAGCTTGATCGACTTCTTCAATCCCGACGCGGTGCAGTGGTGGCACGAACAGATGGACGAGGCCATCGCGCTCGGAATCGACGGCTGGAAATGCGACGGCATCGACCCGCAGATCATCTACGCCCCGTACTCGCCCACACTCGGCCGCAACATTGATCGCAACGAGTACGGTTTCGCCTACTACCGGGACGCGTTCGGCTACCTGCGCGAGAAGCTCGGTGACGATCGCATCATCACCGCGCGACCGTTCGACAACCTGGGGACCGGTACGGACGCCGACCTGTGGGTCTACGCACCCGTCGAGCTCAACTGGGCAGGATGGGTGGGCGACCAGGACAGCGATTTCGGTGGCATCGTCGATGCGCTGAGCAACATGTATTTCGCGAGCAAGCGAGGCTACGTGGCGCACGGCTCCGATATTGGCGGCTTCCGAACCGACAAGCAGACTTGGCCGGAAACCGGCCGCCCAAAGGACGCCTTCATCCGGTGGACCCAGCTCGGCGCGTTCAGCCCGATCATGGAAAATGGCGGCGGCGGAGAGCATCGTCCGTGGATGTTCGACGAGGAAACGACGACGATCTACCGGGATTTCGTGGAGCTCCATTACGCGCTCATCCCCTACTTGATGAAGCACGGTGCAAGCGCGTTCGATGAGGGCACATCGCTGACGACCTACCTCACGAAAGAAGACTACACGTACCTACTGGGCCCCGACGTGTTCGTCGCCCCGATGCTCGAAGCGGGTACGTCCCGCACGCTCACGTTCCCGGAAGGAAGTTGGGTGTTCCTGTTCGACGACTCGAAGAAGTTCGGCGGCTTGACGGAGGCGACCCTCGACATCCCGATGAACGAGTTCCCGGCGTTCGTTCGTGAGGGCAGCGAGATCGCGGACACCCTGCTCGCAGGACCCTGACGCCGCCCACCTCCAGCAAGTTACAGCAGCATCATCGCCGGCTCTTCGAGAGCCTTCTTCAGCGCAGCCATGAACTTCGCGCCGGTCGCTCCATCGATGACGCGGTGGTCGCAGCTCATGGTGAAGCGCATCCGGCGGCCGGGGACGATCGCATCGCCGGCAACCACCGGCTCCTTGCGGATCGTGCCTACCGCGAGGATGGCGCCTTCGGGCGGGTTGATGACCGCGCTGAACTCCTCGATGCCGAACATGCCGAGGTTGCTGATCGAGAAGGTTCCGTTGGTCATTTGCTCGGGCTGGAGCTTCTTGTCTCGTGCGCGTGCCGCAAGCTCCCGGACTTCTCGAGCGATCTGGGCGACGCCTTTTCGGTCTGCGTCTCGGATGACGGGCGTCATCAGTCCGTCGTCGATGGCGACCGCGACCGAGATGTCGACGACCTGATGGTAGTGTATTTCCTTGTCCATCCACGACGCGTTCACCTCGGGAACGCGTCGGAGCGTCGCCGCCGCCGCTTTGATGATCAAGTCATTGAGCGACAGCT
>JBATLA010000363.1:0-13424 GCA_049669945.1 Polyangiales bacterium
GGGAGGACTACGGGTGGGGGTGGGTGGGTCGGATGTGACTTAAAGCTGACGCTGTCGCTGCGACTACCTGGCCTGCCGCCAGAGCTCCGCCAGCGACGGCCGCGAGCCGGTCAGCAAGAACCCGACCCGGAACAACCTCGCGCCGATTCGGATCGACAGCCAGGTGGAGATCGCGAGCACCGCGATGGCCCCGCCGATCTCCCACCAGGCAACGCCTGACGGCTCGACGGAGAGGCGGATGATCACGGTGAGCGGAGAGGTGAACGGGATCCAGGTCATGACCTGCCCGAGGGCTCCGTTCGGGTCTTCGAGGAGAATCACCAACACCATCAACGGCAGGATCGCAAGCATTGCCCAACCCATGGTGAGCTTCTGACTCTCGGCCGCGTTGGCGCCGAGGGCCGCGGTGGCGAGCATGAGGCTGCCGAGGAACAAGTAGCCGAGGACGAACAGCACGGGCGAAATCGCGAGCGCCAGCCAAGGAACCGTCACCATCGTGGCGAGCGCGGCGGACGCGCTGAGCGCCACGAAGATCACCATCGACGTCCAGGCTGCGAACTGCACCAAGCCGGCGGCCCCGAGGCCGAAGAGCTTTCCCGCGAGGATCTCTTCAGGTGTCACCGACGACAACAGCACCTCGACGATCTTGCTTTCCTTGTCGGTCGCGACGGTTTGAACGAGGTAGCCCGAGGCGCTCAACAAGGCCGTCAGCAGGAGGACGCCGAGGAAGAGTGGAATCGTCGTACGCATCAAGAGGTCGAGCGCTTCGTCGAAGTCGCTCACCTCCGCGCCCTCGGGCCCGAGGCGTGCGCGGACGAACACAGCCGGGGAAATGATCCGTTTCTGCACGTCTTCGTCCAGGCGCCCATCGAGCAGTGACTTCCGCAGAAGAGATCGGAGGAGCGGTTCCACGGTCGTTCCGCGCATGCTGAGGAGCGGCGTTTTCTCTGACTGGATGGCACGCACCTCACCACTTTGAAGGTAGTCTTCGTGGACGACGTAAAGCGCACGGAGGCGGCCGGATTCCAGATCTCGGGTGGCCGTCTCTTGATCTCGATACAGGACGACTTCGCTTCCTTCGTTGATCCAGACCCTCGCACCCTCGCGGTCCTCGAACACGGAACCATCGACCACGCCCGCCTCGTCGACGAGGCCGAAGGCGGAGCTTTCCTCGGCTCGCTGCGTGAGGAAGTACGTCTGGACACCGAGCACCGTGCCGGAGACCGCGGCCAAGAAGAGCGGAAGGCCGAACGTCGCAAGCAGGTACGACCAGCGTTTGACGACCGCGAGGAACTCGAAGCGCGCAACCGCGGCGATTCGTTTGAGGCGCATCGGCTAGGGTCCCTCGCTCACCAAGCTGACGAATATCTCGTCCATCCGCGCGACGAGCGGCTCGTACCGATCGACGAGGACTCCGTGTCGAACGAGCTCGTGGAGATACCCGGCGGCAGTTTCGCTTGCCGGCAACTCGACGCGCCAGCCCCCAGTCCTGTGCTGGGTCGCGTTCACGCCGAGCGCGCCGAGATCCATCTCCGTCCACACGATGACCTGGTTCGGCGAGTACCTGCGACGGATCTCGTCGAGCTGACCGTAGACGACCAGACGGCCCTGGTGGACGAGGGCGACGCGGTCACAGAGCGCCTCGACTTGATGCATCATGTGGGTCGATAGGACGGTCGTGCGGCCTAGGGTTCGCCGCTCCTCGATCAAGTCCGTGACCAACGCGACGTTGACCGGATCGAGGCCGGAGAATGGCTCGTCGAGCACGCAGAGTTCGGGGTCGGTCATCAAGCAGGCAGCGATTTGCACTTTCTGGGTCATGCCCTTCGACAGGCTCTCGACCCGGTGGTCGGCCACCCGGCTCAGACCGACGCGCTCGAGCCAATGGTCCGCGGCCTTCGCGGCGGTCGTGCGCCGAAGCCCCTTGAGTTTCCCGAGATAGGCCAGTAGCTCGCGGACCTTGGCGCGCCGATAGACACCGCGCTCCTCGGGGAGGTACGCGGTGCGGTCGAGCGACGCATGGCTCGGCGGAGCGCCAAAGAGCGAAACGGTGCCTTCGTCAGCGCGAAGGATGTCGAGGCCAATTCGGATCAGCGTGGTCTTCCCGGCCCCATTGGGTCCGAGCAAGCCAAACACCTCGCCGGGGACGACTTCGAGCGAGACGTCTTCGAGGGCGGTGTGTTGACCGAAGCGCTTGTGCACGCCGCAATACTCGAGAATCCCCACGGAGGACAGTGTATCGGGCAAGGAGGGTTGGGCGCCAGATAGGGTGGGATGTGCCGTGCCCAGGCGTACCCAGAGCTTGGTGCTGGGAACTGAGCGTCAGCGTCAGCGTCAGCGTCAGCGTCAGCGTCAGCGTCAGCGTCAGCGTCAGCGTCAGCGTCAGCGTCAGCGTCAGCGAAGAAGCGTCGTTCCAAGCAACTTCCGCGTCAAGGTCGAAACTCCGACCCGGTCTAGGTCGGCGATGGAAAACAACCGCCGTGTCTTGCTCTCCTCGCCTCGACCCCCCGACGCTCGGTACACCGTGACCACGAGTCGGCGGTGGGTCAGCAGGGGCTCGACCTCGCCTACGGGGTCGCGTTGGAGCCGCGCCTGCACCCCCGCTCTGCGAAGCGCTTCGCGCGGCTCGACTTCGCTCATCGGAAGTCCCCAGAGTCCGCCAAAGAGCGCTTCGTTTCCCTTCACCAGCCAAACCCTTCTCATCGTGCCACGCCCCGACGTCGCGACCACGGCCGAAAGCGCCATCAGCACCGGCGCTTTCTTCGCTTTGGGGACCGGGAGCGCCGCGACCTCCCCATGGACATAGGCACGGCAGTCCCGTTGGAGCGGGCACGACTCGCAACGCGGTTGCCGCGGCGTGCACAACGTGGCGCCGAGCTCCATCAGCGCTTGATTGAAGTCCCCGGGACGCTCGGGCGGCACGAGGCGTGCAGCCTCCTCCCACAGACGCTTCGTGGTCGCAGTCGACCCGACCGGGGTGTCGATTCGAAGTAGCCGTGCGAGAACGCGCGTGACGTTGCCATCGACGATCGGCTCGGGCTTGTCGAACGCGATGCTGCCGATCGCGCCGGCGGTGTAGCGGCCTACGCCCGGCAGGGCACGCCGCGCGTCCGCGTCTTCGGGAACCTGACCACCATAGTGCGCGACCACTTCTCGAACGCCGGCATGCAAGAGCCGGGCGCGCCGGTAGTAGCCAAGGCCGCTCCAATGCGCGAGCACCGTATCCTCGTCTGCGTCCGCAAGGGCCTGCGGCGTCGGAAATCGGGCCAGGAAGCGCTCATAGTAGGGGATTACCGTCTCGACCCGCGTTTGCTGAAGCATGACCTCGGAGACCCACACCGCGTAGGGATCCCGCGTCGTGCGCCATGGGAGATCACGCGCGGCCTGGTCGTACCAATCGAGCAACTTCTGCTGAAGCGGGTGCATTCAGAGCGATTCGTAGAACAAGCGCCCCGGGTTCTCCAGCGTTTCAATCACATCGTAGGCGAAGTCGGCGCCGACGTGCCCATCGATGACCCGGTGGTCGAACGACAGCGAGAGCAACATGACCTGGCCGACGACAATCTTTCCATCGCGTACGACCGGCGATTCCTTGATTCGATGTATTCCGAGAATGCCCACCTCGGGATGATTGAGAATCGGCGTCGCAAGGAGCCCGCCGCGCTTGCCGAGCGAGGTCACGGTGAACGTAGAGCCTCGAAGATCTCCGGGTTCGAGGCGTCCTTCCCGTGCCGCCTGCGAGAGCTCCGCGACACGTCGCGCAACCTCGAAGAGCGAAAGGCGATCCGCGCCATGCACCACGGGAACCATGAGCCCGGCGTCCGTCGCAGTCGCCACCCCGATGTTGTAGTACTTCTTGCAGACGAGCTCGTTCGCCTCTTCGTCGACGGCGCTGTTGAGCATCGGATGCCGCTGGAGCGCATCGGCCACGGCTTTGATGATGAACGGCACGAAAGTGAGCTTTACGCCCTGTCGCTCCGCTTCAGGGGCGAGCCTCCCTCGCATGTCGACCAGTCGGGATGCATCACACTCTTCGACGAAGGTGAAGTGCGCCGCCGTGGTGGTCGCACGATGCATCCGCTCGGCGATCTTTCGCCGGACGCCGAGGATGGGTTTCCTCTCCTCGAGCGACTCGTTCGACCCATGCACGGGCGCGGCGGCGTGAACGTCACTTTCCGTCACGCGCCCCTCTTCGCCGCTACCCCGAACGCGGCGGAGATCCACCCCGAGCTGCTTGGCCAGGCGACGGACCGCGGGGGTGGCCAAGGGTTTCTCGGTCTGGATCCGGTTCCCGGTCTCGAGCCCGGACGCGTGCTCGAAGAGCTTGGCACCGGGTAATTCATCGGAGATCTCCCCGACGGCGGTCGCCGGAGGACGGCTCGACCTCTGGGCCTGACCGACGTTCGATTCCGCCGAGGGCTCGAGAACCAAGATCACTTGCCCCACGTTGGCCACCCCGCCGACCTCAAAACGAAGCGCCTCGACCCGCCCGTCGCATGGCGCGCCGATCGTGACGGTAGCCTTGTCGGTCATGACCTCGACCATCGGATCGTCTTCCACGACGGCGTCACCGGGTCTGACGAACCACTCGACGATCTCTCCTTCGGTGACGCCCTCGCCAATGTCGGGAAGCCTGAACTCGAGACGGGCCATCGCTAGTACCTCGCCGTCTCCATGAGCGCCGGTGCGATGCGGTGCGCGAGCGGCAGATACTCCCGTTCGTGCGTCAGCGGAAACGGCGTGTCGAAACCGGTGACGCGAACCGGCGGCGCCTCGAGATGCAAGAACGCGCGCTCGGTCACCAGGGTCACGAGCTCGCCGCCGAAGCCACAGGTGCGTGGCGCCTCGTGGACGACTACGAGCCGGCCCGTCTTTTTCACACTGTTCACCACCGTATCGATGTCGAGTGGCCAAAGGGTTCGGAGATCGATGACCTCTACGTCGACGCCCTGCCCTTGGACCGCTTCCGCGGCGGAAAATGCCTCGAACAGCATCGCGCCCCAGGCGACACAGGTCACCTGCTCCCCTGAACGCACCACCTTGGCGTCGCTGAGCGGCACCGTGTACGGCTCCTCCGGCACCTCCATCTTCACCGCCCGGTACACCCGCTTCGGTTCGAAGAAGATGACCGGATCCGCGTCGAGGATCGATTGGATCAGGAGCCCCTTCGCATCATACGGATTGGACGGACAGACCACTTTGAGCCCGGCGGTATGGATGAACAACGATTCTGGGGATTGCGAATGGTACTGCCCGCCCCGAATGCCGCCCCCGTACGGTGTGCGAACGACCATCGGCACTTCGAACTCACCCGCGGTTCGATAGCGGTACTTCGAGGCTTCGTTCACGAGCTGGTCGAAACCCGGGTAGATGAAATCTGCGAACTGAATTTCCGACACCGGGCGCAAGCCATGAAGCGCCATCCCGATGGCTGCGCCGAGGATGCCGGTTTCGGAAAGAGGTGTGTCGAGGACTCGGTCGGGGCCGAACTCCTCCTGGAGGCCCTGGGTGACGCGGAAGACCCCGCCGAGGCGACCGATATCCTCTCCCAGCAGCACGACGTCGGCGTCTTGCCGCATGGCATCGCGGAGACCGCTGTTGATCGCTTGGACGAGGTTCATCTGAGTCATGACCCGCCCTCCTCCGGCCCATCGTGCGCGCGAGGACCCCGAAGGCACTCGGTTTCCTGCTCGCGAAGATGCCAGGGCTGCTCGGCGTACACGTCCCTGAACACCTCGTGAAGCTCGGCCGGAGGCGTGCTCTCGGCCTTCAGCACGCAGGCTTTCACCTCGGCTTCGCAAACCGCCTGCCAATCCGCGTCGAGGTCGGCGTTCCAGACTTCGCGCCGCTCGATGTGCCGGCGAAGCCGAAGGAGTGGGTCTTTCCTCCGCCACGCGTCGACCTCCTCCTCGCCACGGTAGATCCGGGGGTCGTCGGAGGTCGAGTGCCCGCCCAAGCGGTACGTCATCAGCTCGATGAAAGTCGGGCCTCCGCCTTCGGTTGCGCGCTGCACGCCCTCGCGAACTGCCCGCCAAACCGAAAGGACGTCGTTCCCATCGACGCGGGAGGCCGGAATGCGATACCCCGCGGCCTTCTCTGCGAGGGTTCGAACGGCGGTTTGTTCCGCCGTAGGAAGACTGATCGCGTACCCGTTGTTGCGGCAAAGGAACAGAACCGGCGCCCGATAGACAGCAGCGAAGTTCATCGCCGCATGGAAATCGTTCGAGCTCGTTGCGCCGTCTCCGAAGAAGACCCCGACGCACTCGTCGAGACCGCGCTTCTTCGCAGCCATCGCGACGCCCACGGCGTGGGGGATCTGGGTCCCGATCGGTGCGCTGACCGAGAGGTAACGATGCTCGCGGCTGAAGGTGTGCTCCGGCATCTGCCGACCACGCACCGGATCGCCGGCGTTGCCGTACATGTGATCGACGTACCGCTGAAGCGGATAGCCCCGCCATAAGAGCGCCCCCACTTCGCGATAGCAGGGAACAATCCAGTCCTGGCTGCGAAGCGCCGCCGCCGAACCGACGATCGCGGCTTCTTCACCGAGGGAGCTCACGTGAAAGGCGATTCGGCCCTGGCGCTGAATGCGGTTGAGTCGATCGTCGACCACCCGGGTTCGGACCATTGCCTTGAACAACGCGACGACCTCGTCGATCGACAAGCCCGGATCCAAGTTCGGGTCGAGGCTGCCGTCGTCGCGAATGACCTGCATGAACCCCCTCTACGTCAGCACTGAGAGCTTCCGTTTTCTACCGTACCGATCCATCGGAGGCTTGTCACCGCCTGTCGACACCTCCGCCAGAGCGTCGGAAAGAAACGCCTCGGCAGCGCGATAGCTCGAGCGCACGAGCGGCCCCGACGCAACGAACGAAAAGCCCATCTCGAGCCCTGCCCGCTCGTAGCCGGCAAACTCCTCTGGGTCGACGTAGCGCTCGACCGAGGCGTGCCGCTTGGTGGGGCGAAGGTACTGGCCGATCGTGAGAACGTCGACGTCCGCGTCCCGAAGGAGCCGCATCGCCTCGAGCACTTCGGCGCGCGACTCGCCGAGGCCAACCATCAGCGACGACTTCGTGATGCGCGAGCCGAGCTCCTTGGCAGCAAGCAGGGTGTCGACCGAGCGCTCCCACGAACAGCGCGCGTCGCGAATCGAGCGCTGCAATCGCGGCACGACCTCGACGTTGTGCGCGTAGACGTCGGGCCCTCCGTCGCGCACGACGGTTTCGATGTCGTCACGGCTGCCGCGGAAATCGCCAACCAAGGTCTCGACCCGAAGCTCGGGACTCCGCTGCTTGATGCGGCGAACGGTCTCGGCGACGTGCGCCGCACCACCGTCCGAAAGATCGTCTCGATCGACCATGGTGAGAACCACGTACGCGAGCCCCATTTCCGCGAGCGACAGCGCCGTATTCTCGGGCTCATTCGAATCAACGACGCCGCCCGGCTTCCCCGTGTTGACCGAACAGAAGCGGCAACCCCGGGTGCAGGTCTCTCCGAGGATCATCACAGTGGCGGTCCCCTGCCCCCAGCACTCGAAGATGTTCGGACAGCGAGCCTCCTCGCACACCGTGTGGAGTCCGCGGCCCCGGAAGCGGGCGCGAAGTCCTTCGAATTCTTCGTGCTCCGGCCCCGCGGGGAGCCGCACGCGAAGCCATTCGGGTTTGCGAGCTGGCAAGGTCATCCACTGCTCCTCGGATCCTAAGCCAAGCTCTTAGGGGTCGGCGCCCCCGGTGTCAAACGCGGCTAACAGCCTGAATTGTGAAGCTTTCTTCGGCCTTGCGCAATCTCGCGACAAATCAGTGCACGCGGACGCAATATTTTCGCCAAACCTCTTTACGTGGCCACCTCGTGCCCCATAATCCTGCATCGCGGAGCTCAATCCCCGTTTAGGAGCAAGTCGATGGATCAAGAAAGAAGACCAAGGCGTGCAGGCCCAGTTGAGCGTCCAGGAGCGGTCGGCGGAAAGCGCGATCTCAATCGACGCCGGCGCGTTCAAGACCTGGTCGACGCTGGCCTGAATCTCTTTCTCGCCCGCGGGATCGAGGCTGTCACGATTGACGAAGTCGCCCGGGAAGCCGGCATGGCCAAGGGCAATTTCTATCGTTATTTCAGGGACAAAGCGGATTTGGTCGACGCCGTCATCGAGCCGGTTGCATCGACCACGCGCTCGGCGTTGGACGAGTGCCACAAGCGGCTCCGCGAGGTCGACGGACACGGCGAGGCAGCGAGCGCCTATGCGGAGCTCGGCAACCGCTTGGTGGGCGCCCTGGCAATGTATCCGGACGCAATGTGCCTCTACCTGCAGGAACGCCGGGCGCCGGCGACCACGGCCCGTCAGTCGATCTCGGATCTCGCCTCGGATCTCGACAATCGCGCGATGTCGCTAAGCCAACTGGCGGCCGATCAGAACCTCGTCGTGGTCTCGGACCCGCGGGTGAGTGCCCTTGCCGTGCTCGGCGCGGTCGAGGCCTTGGCGCTGGCTTCGGTGCGAAACCAGATTCAGATGGACCCCGTGGAGACGACCAAGGGGCTCATTTCGATCGTCCTCGAAGGCCTTCGGAAGTAACGGCTAAACACCTGTCCAGCGCGAAACTACCGCTCCGGCGTCTTCTTCTTCACAATTAGGCGGATATGGCGGGGAGGCTGATGGTGACCGCATTGCCGCTGCTCTGGGCGGCGATGTCGGGCGTCGCGCATGCGGCGAGCGGTGTCGAGAAGAACGGCGGAGCCGGTGAGCTCGGCACGGTCGTGTTGCTCGTCCTCGTCGTGGGGGTCGCGTACGTGTTGGCGCACAACGTCGTCGAGCGTTTGCAGCGCCGCTTCCTCGTCGTGAGCGGCGCTGAGTACCTGCTCTTGGGCGTACTGCTCGGACCGGTGATCCCGGACATTGGCGTCTTCGACAACATGACGGGCCTCGTCCCGGTCATCGCGCTTGCCGCGGGCTGGGTCGGACTGTTGCGCGGCACCGACTTCGACTTCGCGAGCCTGCAGAAGCTCGACCCCGCGACCTGGCGCATCGTCTTCCTTCATCACCTGCTGCCGGGCATCGCCGTCGGTTTGAGCGCGTACTACTTCTTCATGGAGCCGGGCGTCCTCTACAAGGCCTACGAGATCGGCCCGTCGGAGAGGCGTCTAGCCATGCTGAGCGCGGCAGCCTTGGCCTGTTTCGCTGCGGCCGATTCGGCGGAACCGTTCGACCTCCTGTCCCGACGTTACGAGATTAGCGGCCGCCTTTCGCCGCTGCTTCGGAACGGAACACGTCTGGGCGACATCATGGTCATCCTCGCGTTTGGTCTGATCTTCTGCGTGTTCCACGAGAGCGCCAAAGGGGCGCAGCAGTACTCGCCGTCGCTTTGGGCGTGGGTGACCGTGCTTCTCGGCGCAGCGCTCGGATTCTTGTTTTCGCTCTTCCTGGCCGGAGACGAGTCTGACAACTCTCGCTTCCTGGCGCTGGTCGGCATCATCGCGTTCGCCTCGGGCGGCGCCTATTTCCTCGAGCTTTCGCCGCTCGCCGTGAACCTCGCAATGGGTTTCGTCCTGGTGAACTTCGCGCGAGGCGGGCACCTCCTTCACAGCACGCTCGAGTCGACCGAACGGCCGATGACCATCGTTCTCTTGATATTCGCGGGCGCGCTTTGGGTACCGACCGACGCCGAGGTCACCTTGGCAGCGCTTGCGGGCTTCTTGCTGCTGCGCACGACCGGCAAGTGGCTGGCAAGCATCATCGCGGCGTGGGGCACGAGCCTGCGCGGGGACTTGTTCCGCGGCTTGCTCGCGCACGGTGACGTCACGCTCGCCATGGCGGTCTCGTTCCGGCTGGTCTACCGGGACGGACCTGCGGACATTGCCTACTCGGTGGTGCTCGGCTCCATCATCGTGAATGACCTGATCGCGCCGCGGCTCCTCCGCGGGCTGCTCGCGGACCAAGGCGAGATCCAGCGCGAGATCAGGGACACCGACACCCGCACATCGATCGAGGTATCCGCGAAATGAACATCGTCATCATTGGCTTGGGCGAGGTGGGCCGGCACCTGTTGAGCGTGCTCGACAAGGAAGGGCACGACATCGTCGCAGTCGACACGAGCGCCAAGGCCGTCCAGTTCGCCGAAGAGCACTTCGACGTCGCCTCGATGGTCGGGTACGGCGCAAGCGAGACGCTGCTCAAGATTGCCGGCGCCGCAAGGGCCGACCTCGTCGCCGCCGTCACCAACCACGACGAGATGAACTTGATCGCGGCGCTCGCCGCAAAGCAGCTCGGCGCGAAGCACGTCGTGGCCCGAGTGCAAGGAACGGCGTGGTCCGAGTGGACCGAGGGGATCCGGTACGGGCTCCTCGGTGTCGATGTGGTGATCAATCCCCGCGTGCTGGTCGCCCAGGAGCTGAGCCGGATCGCGCGATCCTACGGCGCCTCCGACGTCGTCGATCTCGCGCAGGATCGCGTCGAGCTCGTGCAGATCGACCTCGACGAGTCGCGGGTGCTCAACAAGCCCCTGTCGTCGGTCGAGCTCCCGCCGCACACCCTGGTGAGCGCGGTCGTTCGAGATGGAGAGCTCTTCGTGCCCGGCGGCGCCGACGTGCTGGTGAAAGGCGACCGGGTCTATCTGATCGGACGGCCCGAAGGTGTGCTCGCCGCCGAGCGCCTCTTTAGCAAGGAGCGCGAGGCCAAGCGCGTGTGCATCGTCGGCGGAGGGGTCGTCGGCAAGGCGCTGGCGCGAGAGCTCCTGTCCCAGGGCGCAACCGTCATGATGATCGAGAGCGACCTCGAGGTTGCCGAAGAGATCAGCGCGGAGTTCCAAGGCATCGAGGTCGTCCACGGCGACGGCACCGACGGCGCGCTTCTCGACGAGGAGGAAGTCGGCACCTACGACCTGTTCGCGGCGGTCACGCGACAAGACGAGATCAACCTCATGGCAGCCCTGCTCGCCCAGCGCGCGGGCTGCAAGCGAACGGCGACGATCGTGCAGCGCGCCGACTACGCGACGATTTATCGCCAGCTCGGGGTCGACATCGTTCTGTCTCCACGCACCGTGGCATCCGACCAGATCCTCCGTTTCTCGCGAGGTGGCGGGCTTCACAGCCTCACTGTCCTCGAAGACGGGCAAGCCGAAGTCGTCGAGCTCACTGCCAGCCCGAAGTGCCGCGCCGTCAACAAGCCCCTGCACCGGATGAACCTGCCGCGCGGCTCCCTGCTCGCGGCCATCGTGCACGGAGACGACGTGATCATCCCACACGGCAAGGACGTCGTGCACCCAGGCGACCGGGTCATCTTGATGACCACCAAAGACGCCCGACCCACCGTCGAGCGGCTTTTCCGACCGAGGGGCGATTGAGCAGCCAAGCAAGAGATTTTCGGGGCGTCATTCGACCGGTCGGCGCGGTGGTGTTGGGCATCGGCGTGATGATCGCGCTCTGCGCCGGAGTCGGAATGCTTTGGGACCAGTTCGCGCCCGATCCGGTGCGGCCGCAAGGTGGCGCCGCCGAGCTCGCGCTGTCGGCGATCATCGTGTGCGCGTTTGGCCTTGGGACGTTCCTCTACGGCAAGCGGTACGTTTCGGAGCGAATCACCCGGCGAGAGGCAATCCTAGCGGTGAGCCTGATCTGGGTCGCTGCAGGCGCCTGCGGTGCGGTGCCGTTCATGCTCGGGGCGGGCATGTCGGCAGCGGACGCGTTCTTCGAATCGGTGAGCGGTTTGACGACGACGGGGGCGACGGTGATCGCAGACATCGAGGGTACGCTCTCGCGCCCACTCCTGCTTTGGCGCTCGCTGATTCAGTGGCTCGGCGGTATGGGCATCGTCGTCTTGTTCGTCGCCGTGTTCCCAAACCTCGGCGCTGGCGGAAAACACATGTTTCGCGGCGAGGTCCCAGGGACGAGCGCGGAGGGGCTCCGGCCCCGAATCGCGGAGACTTCGTTCGCCCTCTGGAAGCTCTACGGCCTGTTCACGCTCATCGAGATCGCCTTACTCAAGGTTCTTGGCCTCGATCTGTTCGACGCCGTCTGTCATGCGTTCACGACGATGTCGACAGGGGGCTTTTCGACGCTCGACGCCTCGGTGGGCGGCTTCAACCGGCCGGCGATCGAGTACGTGATCGCGTGCTTCATGTTGATCGGTAGCGTCAACTACGGCCTCTACTATGGCCTATTGCGCACCGGCAGCTGGCGCGGGCTCATACGAAACATCGAGTTCCGCTGGTACGTCGCGATCGTCGCAGTGGCGGTCGTCGTCCTGACCATCCTGAACCTCAGCGTCCACGACGAGATCCTGACCTCGTTCCGTTACTCATTCTTCATGGTCGCGACGACGATCTCTTCGACCGGCTACGGGACGGACGACTACAGCGCCTACAGCTCGACTGCGCTCACGATTGTCATTCTGCTGATGTTCGTCGGCGGATGCGCGGGCTCGACCGCCGGCGGCATCAAGGTCGAGCGGGCCGTCCTCATGGCCAAACAAGCGATCGCCCAGGTTCAGAAGAGCTTTCGTCCTGCCACGGTGCAGCTGGTTCGCATGGGCAGGGTCGCGGTGAGCACCCAAGTCCTCGCCGACGTGGCGTCGTTCTTCCTCATCTACATGGGCTGCATCGGCGTTGGGCTACTGTTCGTCACACTAGTCGACGGCGTCCCCGCTCCGACCGCGTTCGGCACGATGCTGACCTGCCTCTCGAACATGGGCCCGGCCCCGTTCCACCTGGGCCCCGACAACTTCGCGGGGTACTCCGCAATCAGCAAGATGTTCTTCGCTCTCGCGATGCTGCTCGGTCGCCTCGAGTTCTTCACCCTCTTTGCCTTGATCCTACCTGGGTTCTGGAGACGCTGATGACCGGCGCTTACAGCATGCCGCCGCCAGGCGAAGAGACCCACGCGCGAAGACAGATCTCCGTGATCATCTTGCTGCTGTTCGGGATGGCGGCGCTCTACCAGTTCGAGCAGTTCGCCCAACAGGAGTTCGATCCGAGCGGCATGCTCGCGTTCGGCTTCGTCGTCTTGGCGAGCTACACGATCGGTGGGCTCGTCGGGCAGATCCGTCTGCCGCACATCACCGGATACCTCATCGCGGGACTGGTGTTCGGCCCTTCCTTCGCCAACGCCTTGAGCGGGCTCGCTCTGCCGCCACCGTTCGACAAAGGCATTCTCAACGACGACGTGATCGAACAGCTGAGCCTGCTCGATACCCTCGCCGTGGCGCTGATCGCCATCACCGCGGGCGGTGAGCTCAAGCTCGAAGGGCTCAAGAAGGGTCTTCGGGCCATCAGCTCGATCTTGGCCGCACAGTTCGTCTCGATCGGCGCATTGATGACCGGGTTCTTCTGGTTGATCTCGGGCGCCGTCCCATTCATCGGCCTCCCCGGCGTCGAAGGCCTTCCCATGATGGCCGCGCTGGCCGTGGGCGGCATGGTCGCCTCGGTGTCGTTGGCCACCTCTCC
>JBATLA010000364.1:0-3433 GCA_049669945.1 Polyangiales bacterium
TGTGAAATCAAAGAGGGGCGCCGGGGGGCACGAACCATCACCAGGTTCGGTTTTCACCCTCTTCCCGCCGAAACCATCGTTGATGGCCACATCATCAACTCGGGCGCCGTCGTTGAGGGCCTCGAGAAGCTGTTCGCCGGCTCGAAGCGACGGAACATCGCGCTGCGGGCCAGCGGTCATGGTGTGATCATCAAGAAGATCGCGATGCCGCTGATGACCTCCGCGGAGCTGCAAGAGCAGATCAACTGGGAGGCCGAGCAGCACATTCCTTTCGACCTCGAGGAGGTCCATGTCGACTATGAGGTGCTCCACGAGCGCACCGATCACGGTCAAATGGACGTGCTCCTCGTCGCAGCGAAGAAGGAAGAAATCACCGATCTCACCAACCTAGCGATGGAAGCTCGACTTCGTCCGATGGTTGTGGACCTCGACGCGTTCACCGTCCAAAACGTCTTTGAGGCGGGATACGGCGCCGCCGCGGTCGATGAGACCACCGTCTTGGTGCACTGCGGCGCGGCCACGACGACCGTGAACATACTCGCGGACGGCACTACGGCCTTCACCCGTGACATCGCTAACGGCGGCAACGGCATCACCGAAGAGATCCAGCGCCAGCTTGGCATCGGCCGGGACGAGGCCGAGTCCTACAAGTGTGGCGGAGAAGGGCGGGGCATCGTCCCGCGGGAGGTGCCCGAAATCGTGAATCAGGCGGTTGAGCAGCTCGCAGGAGAGATTCAGCGCTCCCTCGACTTCTATCTGGCAACGAGCGGTGACCGCGACCTCAACCGGATTTGTCTGTCTGGCGGCACGGCCAACATTCAAGCGCTCGTCGACATTCTTCAAGGACGCTCGCAGGTGCCGGTCGAGGTTCTCGATCCGACCCGCGTGGCCGACATCGATGAGAGCGCGCTTGCGGACCTGCAAGGCCGAGCCGCACAAGCAGTGGTGAGCGTGGGGTTGGCTCTGCGCAAAGAGCGGGAGCGTCAATGATGATTCGCATCAATCTGCTGCCGAGCGATAAGAAGAAGCGAGCGCGCCGAATCGCGCCATCAGCGTTGCCCGGGGGGGATTTCAGCCTCGGCACTTGGGGCGCCATCTACGGCGGCGCGATCGCCGTATGGCTGGTGGTCCTCGGCATCATGTACTTCGTTCAGAGCGGCGAGCTCGAGACGCTCACCCAAGAGAACAAGACCCTCGAGGCGCGCCGGGACGAGCTCCAGAGCAAGACCAAGGGCTTGGCCGACGTCGAGGCACGCCTCGAAAAGAGCCGTCGCCTCGAGAAGGTCGTTCAGGACCTCGAGCGAGCGCGCCGCGGCCCGACACGTGCCGTGATGGAGCTTTCGCGGGTCCTGAGCAGCCCAGGGGGTCCGACCATCAACCCGGCCGAGCTCGAGCGCATGCGCGAAGAGAACCCTTTGGCGGGGTACAACGAGTCATGGGACGTGCGGCGACTTTGGCTGACTCGGTTCGAGGAAATCGACCGAGAGTGCAAGATCACCGGAATGGGCCGTTCCAACGAGGACGTCGCCGAGTTCTTGCGTCGTCTCACGCTTAGCGAGATTTATGACAGCGTGACCCTTCAGCGGACCCGTGCTGCAAGCGACCCCGATACGGGGATCCAGATGGTTGGCTTCGATGTGACCTGCAAGGTGAATTACTGATGGCGAGTCTCGAAGATACGTTCGTTGGGTTGCCCGGCTGGGGGAAGGGCCTCGTGTTGGCCGGCGTCCTGGTATTGCTCAGCGTCGCGTACTACGCAGTCGTGCAGAGCAGCATCTCGTCCGACCTCGCGTTGGCGCAAACGCAGAAGCAGCAGCTTCAAGATCAGATTCGCGATGCCGAGCGCCGCGAGAAACAGTACCTCGAGCTCACGCAGGAGCTAGCGAATCGCGAATCGGCGGACCGTCAGAATCGACGTATCCTTCCCGAGAACGCCGAGATTGCCGCATTCCTTCAGGACCTCAACCGAGTGGCCGAGCTCAGCGGTCTCACGATTCGCTTGGTGGAGCCGCGCCCGGAGCAACGTCAGGAGCTCTACTCGAAGATTCCGGTCGTGTTGGCGCTCAAAGGGCGTTTCCACCAGGTCACGAAGTTCTTCTACAACGTCAGCAAGCTGGACCGCGCGATCAGCATGGAGAACATCCGGATGACACAGCCAAAGCTGCTTCCGTCCGGAGAGATGGTCGTTGGCGTCGACGTGCGCGCGACGACCTATCGTCGTCCGTCGAAACAGAGGAAATAGCGAGTCATGATCTTCAAGACCAGAGCTTTCCTTTTGCTGCTCGTTGCTGGCGCCGTAGCGACGGGTTGTGGCGGGGGCGACGACGAGTTCACGAGCTCTGTTGGGCCTGACAGCGGCAACGCATCGGGGAGCAAGACAGAAGCGAAGCAGAACGCGAAACCGCAATCGGCCAGTACGCAGCAAGACCTCGGCCCCATCGTCTACACCGATGACGACTTCGCGGAGCTCGACATCCAGAACCGTGATCCGTTTCGCTCGTACGCGAGGGCGTTCAAGGCTCAGGCCGCGGCACCAGCTCAGCGGCGCGTGCTCCTCCCGAGCACGAGCCTCGACGAGATGAGGCTCATTGCCATCGTCACCGGCATCACGGCGCCACGCGCCATGCTTACGGATACCGCACAGGTCGGACACGTCGTTCGACGCGGTGACTACATCGGTCGTCCCGAAGTAGTACAGTCCGGAGGTTCAGAGGGAATGCCAGTCACACTGAACTGGCGTGTGGATCGCATCCGTCCAGGTTCGGTCGTGCTAACCCGTGAAGATCCAACGGCTCCTGACAAACCGCCGCTGACCCGTGTCATGCCGCTGCACGAAGGCGGCGAGCCGGCATCGATCGCGAACATACAATAGTCGAAAGATAATCGGCCGATTTCTTGCGCCGGCCCGTGCTGGCGTTCGATGATTAACGTGAGCTGGCAGAGGAGTCAGGAATGCGTATTCATTGGGGTCTCGCAATCGCCGTCGCGGCAACACTCGCTTGGAGCAACATGGCTCTCGGGGCGGGGCCGGAAATCGACAGTGTCCGAATCGACGGCGAACGAGACGGGGCACAAATCTCTATCGAGGGTGCGTTCGACAATCCGCAGTATGCGGTGCGTGCCAAAGAGGATGGGCGACTCATCGTCATCGATGTCGACCAGGCGGCACTGCCCGCCGGCGGGATCAAGACGAGCGGCAGCAACTCTCTGATCTCTCGGACGGTCGCAAGCAACACCGCCCGCGGCGCCCGCATCGAGCTGTCGCTCACAGGCAAGGCGACCTACCACGCTCGCGCAACCGCTGATCGAATCACTGTGACGCTGCAGCGAGGCAATGGATACGCCAAAGCGAATCCGAAGAAGTCAGCGAGCGCCAGGGGTCCGAAGATCGAGAGCGTGCATCTCGAGGAGAAAGACGGGCGCGACCGCATCG
>JBATLA010000365.1:0-4214 GCA_049669945.1 Polyangiales bacterium
GACTACGAGACCTGGGACGCGATCACGGCGAGGACCGAGCCGTTGCGCGGAAACCCCAGGGTCAAGGCCGAGGATCCCGCCATCATCGTGTACACCTCGGGAAGCACCGGACGTCCGAAGGGCGTGATGCACAGCTTCGGGGCCATCGCTGCCTCGGTCGACGGTGCGGATACGATCTTTCAGGCCACGGAGGCAGACAGGATGTTGTCCTATCTTCCCCTGGCCCACGTGTTCGAGCGCTTCTGCGTCGAGACACAGGCGCTTCGGGCGGGGATGCAGCTCTTTTTCGCAGAGTCGCTCAACACCTTCGTGGCAGACCTCAACCGCGCACAGCCGACCATCTTCGTCTCGGTGCCGCGCCTGTGGTTGAAGTTCCAGCTCGGCGTCTTCCAGAAGATGCCGCCGGAGAAGCTCGCGCGGCTCATACGGATTCCGCTGCTCAACCGCGTCGTCAAGAAGAAGATCCTCACGGGCCTCGGCCTCCAGAACGTACGGCTCGCGGCGAGCGGATCGGCGCCGATTCCACCCGACCTGATTCAATGGTACCGCGACCTCGGCTTGGAGCTTCTCGAGGGCTACGGGATGAGCGAGGACTTCGCGTACTCGCACGCGACGATCCCCGGCAAGGGCCGCGTCGGATACGTGGGAAGCCCAATGCCCGGCGTCGACGTCAAAATTAGCGACGAGGGGGAGATCTTGATCAAATCCCCCGGCAACATGATGGGCTACTACAAGCAGCCCGAAATGACGGCCGAGTGCTACACCGAGGACGGTTACTTTCGGACCGGTGACCGCGGCGAACGCGACGAAGAGGGGCGCCTCAAAATCACCGGGCGCGTGAAAGAGCTCTTCAAGACGAGCAAGGGCAAGTACGTGGCGCCGGCGCCAATCGAGAATCTGCTGAACAACCACTCCGAGGTCGAGCTCTGCTGCGTGACGGGCTCCGGCAACCCCCAGCCGTACGCCCTCATCTTGCCGGCCGAGGAGCTTCGGCCAAAGCTCAAGGATCCTGCCGAGCGCGCGCGCTTCGAGGGTGAGCTGAGCGCACTGCTCGACTCCGTCAACAAGGAAGTCGAGGCGTTCGAGCGCCTCCAGTTCCTCGTCGTCGTCAAGGACCCGTGGATCATCGAGAACGGCTTCCTGACACCGACAATGAAAATCAAACGCAGCAAGATCGAGGACACGTACAGCCCGATGAGCGAGGGGTGGTACGACGCGGGCAAACGCATCGTCTGGGAAGACTAACGCGGCAAGTCGCCGCGTTGTCGCGTCGTCGGGAATGCGATAAGGAGCCCCTGCATGGCCTTTGACGCGGACTCGCTCGCTTCCAAAGATCTCGGCGAGACCGCCGCCGAGTCGACACAACCCGCAACCATCACCACCCGGATGACGTTCTCGGCGTCGCGCGAACAGACGTGGAAGAGCCTCGTGTTCTACGAGGAAGTCAAAGAGCGGCCCCCGCTGCACCTACGCTTGCTGTTGCCGGTGCCAATTCGTACCGAAGGCGACAAGAAGCGCGTCGGTGGTGAAGCGATGTGCCTCTACGAAGGGGGCCACTTGCTGAAGCGCACCACGCGCATCGAGGAAGGCGAGCTCTATCAATTCGAGGTCGCGGAGCAGGACCTTTCGGTTGGCGGCTCCATGCGGCTCTCGGGCGGGCGGTACACGCTTCGGGAGGTCGCTCCAGGCCAAACCGAGGTCGCCGTCGAGACACGCTACACCAGCACGAAATGGCCTCGGTGGTTCTGGCGCCCGCTCGAGCGCTTCGTCTGCCACATGTTCCATCGCTTCTTGCTTCGCTCGATGCGGCGCAAGGCTGAGCTCGGCTGAGAGGAGCAACGTGCCGGAGCTCATGCCGCCCTATTGGCTAATTCGGATCGCGGTCGCGGGCGTATGGCTGTACGAAGGCCTCTGGTGCAAGTTGCTACGCGGTGAGCCCCGCGAGTTCGAAGTTGTGAAGGCCGTGCCGCGATATGGCGAGCGCTTCGGCGCTCCATTCTTGCTGACCTTGGGCGCGGTCGAGGTGTCCATCGGTGTGTGGGTGCTCAGCGGGTGGCTGCCGTTCTTGTGCGCGGTCGCCCAAACGGTATTGTTGGTCACGCTCAATGCCAATGGTCTGATGTGGTCCCGCCATCTGATTCACGACCCGAAGGGGATGATCGTCAAGAACTTCGCGTTCTTGATTCTCGCGTGGGTCGCAGCAGCGGTGCCGGCACCACAATGAGCACGGCGGTCACGATTTGGGAGCGGGGGCGACTCGACGCGCGTGTCGGTCCACGTCAGGTGCTCTTTGGGCGAATGTACGAGGACACCTCGGTCGAGCTCGATGTGTTTCGGCCCGGGGGCCGTGTCCTGTGCATCGCCTCGGCAGGGTGCACGGCGATGAACCTCGCGCCGCATCACGAGGTCGTCGCCGTCGATATCAATCCAGTGCAGCTCGAGTACGCCGCACGTCGCATCGAGGGCGACCCAGGTTTCCGCGGAAAGGCCGAGCGCGTGATGGACTTCATGCGGTTCTTCGCGCCACTCGCGGGCTGGTGGCCGTCGCGTGTCCGTGCGTTTGTCGAGCTCGAGGATCCGGCCGAGCAGATGGAGTATTGGAACCGAGAGCTCAACACCTGGCGATTTCGCGCCGCACTCGATGGGCTTTTTTCGATTACGGCGCTCCGCTCGGTGTACGCGCCGCGCTTCTTGGATTTCCTGCCCCGGCGTCTCGGCAAAGTGATGCGGAGCCGCATGGAGAGGAGCTTTTCCCGCCACCCGAACCGCACCAATCCCTACGCCCGCTCCCTTTTGCTAGGAGAGCTGTCCTCAGACCCGACGCCTCCAGAGGCGAAGAACATCCAGCTCGTGCACGCAGACGCAGCCGGGTATCTCGAAAGTCAGCCCGCTCGGAGCTTCGATGGCATCACGCTCTCGAACATCCTCGATGGTGTGGACGACACGTACCGGCAACGGCTGTTTGCCGCGGTGAAGCGCGCAGCGGCCCCCGACGGGGTCACGGTGCTTCGGAGCTTCGGAGACGCGGAGGCGGATTCGCCAGCCAATCGCGCCGCGGACGACCGCTCGATGCTCTGGGGAACCGTGCTCGTTCGCCGAGCGGACGAGCTTTGAAGGCGCTCCATGGCCGCTGAGCAACCACTCTACGATGTCGCGATCGCGGGCGCAGGACCGGCAGGAGCCACAGCTGCGTATTTCCTGGCGAAAGGCGGCAAGCGTGTGGCACTCCTCGAAAAAGCCAGGTTTCCGCGCGACAAGCGCTGCGGGGACGCCTGGTGCGAGCCGGCGCTCGACCTTCTGGAGGAGATGGGCGTGCTGCAGGAGCTGGTCGCAGAGGACGCCGTGCAGTTCGTACGGTCGGGCGGCCTGGTCTCCCCAGGCGGCCTGAGCTTCGTCAGCCCGGACGAAGGTGAGCGCCCGGACGCACCGAGGGTCGCCGCCATCCGTCGCATGGTCTGCGACGAACGCATCGCCCGGGCTGCACAACGCGTGGGAGCGGAGCTAGTTGAAGACGCTGCGGTGAGCTCCGTGTCGCTCGGTGATGCCTGGACGATTCGCTGCAAGGACGGTCGGGCGTTTTCCGCCAAGTGCCTGATCGCGGCAGACGGCGCGAAGAGCAAGATCGCGCGGATGCTCGGGGTCGTGACGACGGGCGCCACGAGCGCGGCGAGCCGTCAGTACATCAAGGGCGGGACCCACAACTTCGCGAGTGATGGTGTCCTGCTCTACCCGCCTTACGCGATCCCCGGCTACGTGGCGTTCTTTCGGCATTCGAACGGCGACATCGACCTCGGCTGCTATCTCCTTCCTAGCGGGAAGGTGCCGCCTACGAAGCTGAAGGCGCTGCTTCAAACGGAAGTCGCTCGCGACCCGTATGTCCGTGAGGTGCTCGGAGACCGTGCCGAGCCACTGGAGCGTCCGGGTATCTCGCCGCTCCGGCTGGGTGGTGAGCCCAGAAGCTCTGGCGACCGCTTCCTGGTGTTGGGGGATGCAGCCGGGCAGACGGATCCGCTGACCGGTGAGGGCATTCACACCGCCATGGTCGCGGCCAAGATCGCGGCACGCGTGCTTCACGAGGCTTTCGCGGAGGGCGACCTATCGGCGCGCCGGCTCGCGGCCTATCACGATGGCTGGATGACCGCGTTCGGTCGCGATTTCCCGATTTCGGCCGCGGCGGGCCGGGCCGTGAGCCGCTTTCCGATGCTCCTCGACAC
>JBATLA010000366.1:0-3329 GCA_049669945.1 Polyangiales bacterium
GCCGCATACCCCATCCGAGCACCGCCCGCCGGCCGGTGGGATGCAGGCGTTGCCGTCCGGAGCGTTCTCCGTGCTGCACGTCCCGCTCGAGGCATCGCAAATGCCCAGCTGGCATGCCTCTCCACTCCAGCAATCGAAATTGATCTCGCAGGGTCGGACGACGCACGCTCCGGTGTCGCAGCGCCCGAGGCGAGGCGGATCAGGTTCCGGCATCGGGCGGCAGAAGTCGCCATCTTGGGCGCCATCTTCGTTGCACGTCGTCCAGATCAGTTGACAGGTTCCGTTGAGGCATGCGCTGACGCCCGTGTCGGAGCCGCAGACGGTCTGGTTGGGGAGCAGCTCGTAGGCACAAACGCCGTCTTCGCAGAGCTCCTTGGTGCACGGCTCCCCATCATCGCAGTCACGGGGGTTCACACAGGTGCGAACGGTGCCTCCCATGCCTCCAACGCCGCCTGCACCTCCCGTAGCCCCGTTGCCTCCAACTCCTGCGGTGCCCCCCGAACCTCCACCACCAGTGTCCCCGCTGCTGCTGCAGCCGAGCGACGAAACGAGTGAAGCGATCACGAAGGTAAGGAGGATCAACAGGCGCATGTCGGTCATCATACGCGGCACTTCGACGAAAGGGGGAACAATTCCTCCCCCGGCGCAGGACCCGATTGACCGCGCCTCCGGGGTAGTAGCCGTCCCGAAAATCGACGGTTTTTTGCCACCAGCGATCGCGTACCGGTACCAATGGCTCGGTGGGAATGCGACCGAACAATCGGTGGGTGAAGTCACTGCTCGTCGCGGGTCTGGGCATCTTGCTCGTGAGTTGCTCGATCACCCGTGTGAAGTGGCGCATCAAGCGCGACAAGACGATGGAGTCCGGGAAGTCGGCGTACCTGGAGGCACCGCTGAGCCCGGTCGCAGTCGAGCGGCCGCCCAACATCGTCATCTTGCTGGCCGACGACCTCGGGAAGTACGAGGTGTCGACCTACGGGGCCGACCACATTGCGACGCCGCACATCGATCAGATTGGCGCCGAAGGCGTCGTGTTCGAGGAGGGATACGTCACCGCACCCACGTGCGCGCCGTCGCGAGCCGGGATCATGACCGGCCGTGTGCAGAACCGGTACGGGTTCGAAACCCAGATCATGGAGCACTATCCGACGAACTGGGTCGAGTACATCTCAGGCCGATGGATCGTCGACACCGGCGAATTCGTCGTCAAGGCCAAGCCCTCGTTCCCGGCCGAGTGGCAGGCGCACAAGCAGGGCGTCCCACCTTCCGAGATCACGCTCGCGCACGTCTTGAAGAAATACGGCTATGCGACCGGTCTCGTCGGCAAGTGGCACCTCGGCGTCTCGCGCAATCAAGTGCCGCTCGAACGAGGCTTCGACTACCAGTTCGGTTTCGACGGCGCCTTTTCGCTCTACACGCCGGAGCGGAATTGGCCTCACGTGGTCAACCACGAACACACGTCATTTAGTGCTCAGTACCAGTGGGGGATGGGCCGGCGCGACGAAGCTGCGATTCTCGAGAACGGGAAGGTCGTGCGCGAAGAGCAGTACCTCACGTACGCGTTTCGCGATCGCATGAAGAAGTTCATCGAGGATCACAAGGAGGAGCCGTTCTTTCTCTACGCCGCATTCAGTGCGCCGCACGTGCCTTTCCAAGCGCCCATCGAATACTATTGTCGCTACGCGCACGTGGAAGACGACAACAAGCGCGTCTATTACTCGATGATCTCGGCGCTCGACGACGCGATCGGTGAGGTGCACCAGAGCATCAAGGATGCAGGGATCGAGGAGAACACCCTCATCTTCTTGTTGAGCGACAACGGGGGGGCGTCGTACACGCACGCGACCGACAATGGACCGCTCAAGGGCGGCAAGCTCACCCAGTTCGAGGGCGGCATCAATGTGCCGTTCATGATGAAGTGGAAGGGCAAGGTCCCGGCAGGGATGCGGTATCAACATCCGGTTTCGTCGACCGACATCTTTGCGACCTCGGTTGCAGCGGTCGGCGGGTCGCTGCCGGGCGACCGCAAGTATGACGGGGTCGATTTGGTGCCCTACGTGAACGGGCAGGCCGAGGGGGTCCCACACGAAACGCTTTACTGGCGAGCAGATCACATCTGGGCGATTCGGGACGGCAAGTACAAGCTGATCCTCAGCACGCGCGACGGTTGGGCGGAGCTCTACGATCTCGAGGTCGACAAGCCCGAGCAGATCAATCTCAAGGAGCAAATGCCCGAGCTCTACGAGAAGCTTCGGCAGGAGCACGAGAAGTGGCAAAAGGACGAGCTCCACAAGAAGCCCATGTGGCCGCGCATCATGGACAAGAAGTTCGTGCTCGACGGCAAGGAATACCTCTTCCCGGCATGATAATGAGAACGCTTCTTCCAGTGGTGCTTGCGTTCGCAGCCGGGGTTGGCCTGTTGGCGACGCCATCGAGCGCAGCGGCACAGCAGCCGAAGATGGACATCAAGCTCTTTGCCGGCGCCAGTGCGACCACGTTCGTCGAGATGCTGGAGACGGGCCGCGAGCGAGACGTATTCGCCGGTTGGCAGATTGGGTTTGGCCCGCGGGTGCGAAAGAGGAAATGGTTCGTCGAGGCCTTGCTGTCGTTCAACCGGTGGACGTTTTCCTTGAGCGATCCGGACTTGAGCTTCTCAGGCCAAGTCAATTCGTTCGAGCTCCCCCTCAACGCAGGCTTCATTCCTTACAAGAACAGCTTGTTTAAGCTCTATCTCTACGGTGGGCTCGTCAACCACTTCAACACGAAGCTCATTGCGACGGTGGCGCTCGCGGATGGCAGCGCGAGCGAGACCGTCAAGCTCAAACCTAAAGAGGTCGACCTGGCGATCTATCAGGCCATGGCCCGTTTCGGCATCAACTTCGACGTCGCGATGTTCAACTTCGACTTCAACTACTCGATCAGCATGAACAGCGCGACGAGCACGTCCTATCGGACGGGATACCACCAGCTTCAGCTCAACGCGGCCTACCTCTTCTGAAGCACATGGAGCGACTCAGAACACGTACGGAATGAACAGGTAGGGCACCTCGTCGCAGTAGCGGTCCCAGTCCTCGCCGTACTTCTTCATACACCGCGCGATGTCGCGGCCGGCGCGATGCAGGATCATCACCACGAAGAACACGACGTAGAGGTACGGCAGGAAGTTCTCGAACCCGCAGATGAGACCCCAGGAGAGCGCCATCGCCACGTCGGCCGTGTAGTGAATCTTGCGCGCATAGCGCCACCATCCGTCGATCAAGAGCCTCGAGCCGGCTGCGGTCTCTAGGTAGCGGGGGTTTTCGAGCGTACCCCACGGAAGCTGCGGGAAC
>JBATLA010000367.1:0-5596 GCA_049669945.1 Polyangiales bacterium
GCATGGCGGATCGACACGCCCGATGCGCTGACCGAGCGATTGTGCCCCGAAGCGGTGGCGCCAGACGACGCACCGGACACGACCTTCATCGACTGCGCGCTCGAAGGAGCGACGTTCTCGTCGGCCGAGCCCGAGGGCAAGGACGCGCTCGTGGTGCTTGCGTACAACATCCTGCGTGGCTTCGAGGTGGACGCCCAGCTCGACATGATCACGAGCGGGGTCGATTTCCCGGTACCGGACGTCTTGCTCCTGAGCGAGGTCGATCGCGGCTGCCAAAGGACCGAGTTCCGCAACATCGCGCGCGACTACGCGGAACGACTCGGATACTACTACGTCTACGCGGTGGAGTTTCTCGAGCTCCCGGGCAACCGTGGACCGACGGGCCCGTACGACCCGCCAATCTGCGAGCACGGCAATGCGATCGTGTCGCGCTATCCGCTCGGCAATGTCCGTCAGCTTCGTCACGAGGCGAACCGAAGCTGGTACAGCCCGCCTGGGACGCCCAACCCAGACGAGCCTCGGCTCGGGGGGCGCATCGCCATCGCGGCAGACGCCAAGATCGGCTCCCGTCTCGTCCGGTTCAACGTGGTGCACCTCGAGTCCACCCTGACCACCTTGGACATCCGCGACGCGCAGTCCGAGGAGGTGGCTCTCGGCACGGAGCCCATCACCCACCCCGTGATCTCGGGCGGCGACTTCAACACGTTCTTCTACTTCGATGACCTCGACAAAGGGGTGCTGACCGAGCCGGCCGTGAAGTCGTTCATCGACCGCGGGCACGATGACGCGCATCAAGGCCTTCCTCTCGAGGAGCGCTACACCTCGTTCGACCCCTTCCCGATGGTCATCGACCTCATCTTCATACGTGGCGTCACCGTCAGTGGTGCCGGCCGCTGTCCGCCCGAGCGCTGCGAGTCCCTCTCCGATCACATCCCGGTGTTCGCCGAGATTCAGGGCGTCCTCGGCGACTGACGAAATGCGGCGCCCGGTGGAAAACCGCGCTAGACCTCCGGCATGAACGAGCCCAAGGGCAAGGCTGAAGGCCAAGAGAACGCCCCGAACTTCGTGCACGACTTGGTCCGTGAGGACCTGCGCACCGACAAGCACGGCGGGGCGGTCGTGACGCGCTTCCCGCCGGAGCCCAACGGCTATCTTCACATCGGGCACGCGAAGTCGATCTGTTTGAACTTCACGACTGCTGAGCTCGCCGCCGACGGCCGCTGCCACTTGCGCTTCGACGACACCAATCCGGAGGCCGAGGACACCGAGTACGTCGAGTCGATTCGCGAAGACGTACGCTGGCTCGGTTTTGATTGGGGTAGCCACGAGTACTTCGCATCCGACTACTTCGAGCGGCTTTACGAGTGTGCGGTGGATCTCATCGAGCGTGGGCTCGCCTACGTCGACAGCCAGAGCCTCGAAGAGATCCGCGAGGGGCGCGGCGATTTCTACAAGCCGGGCGTCAATGGCCCGTTTCGAGATCGCAGCGTCGCGGAGAGCCTCGACCTTCTGCGACGGATGCGCGACGGCGAGTTCGATGAAGGCGCTCACGTGCTTCGCGCGAAGATCGACATGGCCTCCAAAGATGTGAATCTGCGCGATCCGCTGATGTACCGGATTCGCAAGGTCACCCATCACCGAACGGGCGACGACTGGTGCATCTACCCTATGTACGACTACGCCCATCCGATGTCGGACGCGTTCGAGGGGATCACGCACTCGGTTTGCACCCTCGAGTTCGCGCACCACAACCCACTTTATCAGTGGTTCGTGTCGCATTTCGATTTCGATCCGGTGCCCTGGCAGTACGAGTTTGCGCGCTTGAACCTCACGTACACCGTGATGAGCAAACGGCTACTCAAACGCCTGGTCGAAGAAGGTCACGTCGGTGGCTGGGACGACCCGCGGATGCCGACCATCGCTGGAATGCGGCGGCGCGGCTACACGCCGGCGGCTATCAGGCGCTTCGCCGAGCGGATTGGCGTCTCGCGCCGGGACAGCATCGTCGATGTCGGCCTGCTCGAGCACGCGCTCCGAGAGGACCTGAACGCGACCTCGCCGCGAACGCTGGCAGTGCTCCGACCGTTGAAGCTGGTGATCGAAAACTTCCCCGAGGACGAGGAGGTCACTGTCGATGCGCCGTTCAGCCCCGACAATCCGAGCTTTGGCTCTCGCACGCTCCACCTGACGCGCGAGCTCTTCGTCGAGCGGGATGACTTCATGGAAGAACCGGTCAAGAAGTGGTTCCGGCTAGCGCCCGGCAAGGAGGTGCGCCTGCGCTACGGCGCGCTGGTGACCTGCACCGACGTCATCAAGAACGAGGCGGGCGAGGTGGTCGAGCTTCGCTGCACCTGGGACCCCGAGTCCAAGGGCGGCAACGCGCCGGACGGGCGGCGCGTGCGCGGCACCATCCACTGGGTGAGCGCGAAGCACGCGGTCGACGCAGAGGTGCGCCTCTACGACAGGCTCTTCAACGAGGAAAACCCACTCGATGAGTCACTCGATGGCGACTTCACCGACCGCATCAACCCCGGCTCCCTCGAAGTGCTCGAGCACGCGAAGCTCGAACCCAACCTCGCGACGCGCAGTCATGGTGAGCGCGTGCAATTCGAGCGCCTCGGCTACTTCATCGTCGATCCGGACAGCACCGCGGACCGCCCGGTCTACAACCGGACGATTCAGCTCAAGGATTCCTGGGCGAAGAAGAAGGGCAAGTAGCCGTAGGGCTACGACATCGCCTCGATGCGGCCGTCGAGCTCCGCATGGAACCAGGCGATTGGGGTCTCTTCGACCCCGTAGGTAAAGCGCTCGTTTGCTCCGCTCCCGAGGCCGCGTTGGATCTGCTCGCACACCCACAGATCCTCGCCTTTGAAGACCCCGTTTTGGATCAGCTCGTAGTTGAGCTCCCAATGGGCGCGCGCCTTTTCGTTCTCCGGCTCTTCGGGAATGATGAGGTCGTGCTCCCAGTAGATCTGGTCCAGTCCGACGGGGTACGCGGTCGCCCGGCTGACGAAGCCGGGCTGAGCGACGAAGATGGTGTTTGGGAAGATCACGTATGTGGGCGTGGCGATGTCCCGAATGTCGTCGACCGCGCCGCTCTCCACCGCTTCGCGGAAACCGCCTCTGCCGACCACAGCGCGCACATGCGGGCCGGCGAGCTCTGAGTAGCTCTGGTGGCCTTCGAAGTACGGCCCGACAGTGTTCTTGTGGAGGTGCCTGACGTGGTAGCCGTCGAGAAACGCTTCCATGACGAGCTTCCAGTTGGCTCGCGCCGTGGTAGTGCCGCGGCGAAAGACGACATGGCTTTCGAGGCCGAGCGGTTCGAGGTCGGGCTCCAGCGGATCGAGGAAGGCGTCGAAGTCGTAGGTCCGACCCGGCGTGCCGACGACCCACACGAAGCCGAATCGCTCGGTCACTGGGAGCGAGGTGAGCGAAAGGGAGCCCTTGTCGAGAGACGGGAACAGCTCTTCTCGCGGCACGTGGGTGAGGCAGCCGGAGAGGTCGTAGGTCCAGCCGTGGTAGACGCAGTGAAAGCTCTTCCGGACCTTGCAGAAACCGGGCTCCTCGATCAGCCGCGTGCCGCGATGCCGGCAAACGTTGAGCATCGCGTGGAGCCCTCCATCGCGAGCGCGCGTCACCAGAATTGGCACACCGAGCGCGTCGTGAACGAGGCAGGCGCCCGGGGAAGCGAGCTGGGTCACGTGCGCCACCGGCATGGGCAGCGACCGCATGAGTCGTTGCTCCTGCTCGAGGCGCCCCGGGTCCGTGTAGACCTCGGTCGGGATGTGGAAGTCGTGAAGCGCGGGATCCGGGCCCCGTTCGTAGACCCCGGCTAGCTTCGCCATCAGGTGTTCGTAGATCGGCGGGTTGCTCACGTGGCCTCTGGAATCGGGACCGGCCGCTTGGACCAGTAGGTCGCGACTGTGAGTCCGGAGATGAGATGCCAAACACCCCACCATGCGGCGATGATCGCCATGCCGCCGAGGCCGTCGAAGAAACTGAAGATCAACACCAATGCGAGCGCCGAGTTCTGAATCCCGACCTCGATCGAGATCGCGCGCGCGTCGTAGCGATGACAGCCGAGCATCCGTCCGCTCCAATAGCCGAGCGCGAGCCCGAGGGCGTTGTGGAGCGCCACCGCGAACGCCACGTACCCGACGTTCTGCAAGAAGTGCTGCCAGTTGCCGATCAGCGCGCCAACGATGAATAGGCCGAAGGCCGTGAGCGAGAAGACCTTCATCGGTTGCCGAAGGCGGGCGGCGATGGCCGGCTTCTTGGACGCGACCAGCATTCCCACGACGAGCGGCACGCCCAAAATGGTGAGAATCGTTCGGAACAGCGCAAATGGATCGAGATCGACCTGGCGGAGGATCGCCGCCGTGCTCGGGTTGAGCCCACCCCAAAAAGAGAGATTGGCAGGCGTCATCACGACGGCCAGCGCGGTCGAAATCGCCGTCATGCTCACGCTCAGAGCCGAATTCGCTTTGGCGTAGTGTGCGAGGAAGTTCGAGAAGTTCCCTCCTGGGCAGGCCGCGACCATCATCATACCGAGCGCGATTGAGGGTAGCGGCTCGATGATGAGCACGAGGACGAAGGTCATGGCGGGAAGCAGGATGAACTGCGCGCCGAGGCCGATCAGCGGCCCTCGCGGGTCGCGGACCACGCGCTTGAAGTCCTCTGCGCGGATGTCGAGCGCGACGCCGAACATGATGAGGCCGATCAGGACGTTCAGCAGCGTCAACGTCGCGGGATCGAAGTTGAGTTGAACCTGGTCGACGGCTTCCATCCGGGCGCCCCTGACTAACACATTGCGGCGCGCAACTACACGGAAACCTCTGGTATGCTCGTCGCCGCGATGCGGATCTTCGTCACTTTGGTTGCGGTCGTTCTGCTCTCAGCCGTCGTCGTGCTGACGTGGGTGATCGCGCGTGGGCCCACGGAAGCCGAGGCTTCCGAGATCGCCGCGGTGCTTGCGCCGACGGGCGCCCCCGACGCGCCCCCTGCATACGCGCATTGTGCCTCCTGCCATTTGCATGACGGGAGCGGGCGTCCGGATGGCTCGATCCCGCGACTCAACGGGCAGAGTCGCGCGGTCTTGCAGAACAAGCTCTATCGCCTGCGCTCCGGCATGCTGCGATTGCCGGTGATGGATCCATTCGCGCGGACGCTCGAGCCCCGAGAGATCAGCGAGGTCGCCGTATATCTCTCCAAGCTGCCCGATACTCCGAGCGGACCGAGCGACGCGAGCGATGAGGCGCGCGCGATCGGAGCATCTCTCTACGCGGAGCACTGCGCGTCTTGTCACGGGGCAAACGGGGAAGGGCATGATGGCTTGTTCGCCTCTCGGCTGTGCGGTCAGTATGCCGGGTACATGGAGCGACGCCTGCGCGAAGTGAAAGAGAAGACCCGAGGTGACGCCGACGCCGTGATGCAGGGTGTCCTCGCAGGCCTCCCGTTCGAGGACTTCGAACCAATCGTGAACTGGCTCGCTGCGGGGAAGGGATGCGTGGCGCCGTGACCAACACCTGGAGTCGAAGGCGGTTCGTGAAGATCGGCGGCGGCGCCGCGGCCGCAGCGACCGTGAGCGCACCAGGGA
>JBATLA010000368.1:0-2056 GCA_049669945.1 Polyangiales bacterium
GCATCACGGCGGCGGCGGCCGCAATGACCACGATGGCGTTGCGCAACCGCGGCCCGTCGACGTGAGGAATCAGTTTTCGGCTGGTGTGAAGCCCAAGCCAAACAGCCGGCAAGAGCGCGGCTCCGATCGCAACCTCGTCCCAGCTCACCTCCCCAGCGGCGGCGCGAACGCTGATCGTGATGCTGAGCCCGATTGCAAAGACCAGCCCGAGGTTGGCGCGTACGGTCGGCCCTTCGTCGTTGCGATAGAGGAGCGCGATCGGTGGGCCGCCAATGGCGGACACCATGGCCATCGTGCCCGACGCGACGCCCGCGCCGAACTCTCGGGCTGAGGTGCGACGAAAGGTCCCTCGGCTGACCACGACCGCAACACCGATCAGAACCATCGACGACATCAGGACGTCGAGCTTAGCGCCCGACAGGACCTTCAAGAGCGCGACGCCGATGAACGCGCCCGGCACGCGCCCCGCGAAGATCCAGAGGGTGCTTCGGATCTGCACGGCCTGTCGCTCCCTCCAGACGATTGCGACGGTGAGGGGCCAGACGACGAAGAGCTGGGGGACCGGAGCAAAGAGCGGGTCGAGGAGCGAGAGTAACGGCACACTGATTAGAGCGAAGCCAAAGCCCACGGTGCTGTGGAGCGCGGCGGCGACGAAGCTGATCGCAAACGCTAGCCCGAACTCCGGCGTGGCGATGTGTGCTAGGGCTTCCATCACGGTGCTAGGGTAGTCAGCCTCGGATCATGCGGCCAAGCAAGAAGACGAAACTATCGCGCCTAGGGAGCCAAACTCTCGTCACTGCGACAAGGGCGCTGGGCGTTGCTGTCCGCAATCTGGAGAACGCGCGCCGAATCGCCAACTTCCTGAGGGGGCGGATGGAGCTCGAAACGCGCCCGTCGGACGTCTTCATTTCGAGCTATCCGCGCTCGGGCACGACGCTGACCCAGTGGATTCTCTATCTCCTCACGCACGAAGGGCAGCCGGATCCCGAGCACCTCACCAAAGCCTCGCCTTGGTTCGAACGGTCCATCGCCATGGGCGAGCTCACGGCAACGGACCTCGAGCGATTCGAGTCACCGCGGGTGTTCAAGAGCCATCTTCCGAGGGAATGGCTACCAGACGGCGCGCGCTACATCTACGTAGAGCGGGACGTTGAAGACGTCCTGGTGAGCTACTTCCACTTCTACCGCGACTACTTGGGCTTCGACGGATCGCTCGATGACTTCCACCGGCGCTTCATGGAAGGCAGGGTTCAGTACGGATCCTGGTTCGAGCACGTAGCGGGGTGGCACGAGCACCGCGACGACCCGGACGTGTTGATCCTCCGCTACGAAGATCTGCTGCGTGATCGAAAGGGCACCATTCGAAAGATCGTCGGGTTCCTGGGTTGGACCCACGACGACCGCGCGATCGACCGCGCGGTTGTCGAGAGCAGCTTCGACGCGATGAAGCGCCGCGAGTCGGTCTTCGACCACGCAACTGCGTTGCTACTCGAACGCGGCATCAAACCGCAGTCGTTCCTTCGCGCTGGCACCAGCGGGAGCGGGGCGGCGGAGCTGAGCGATACGCAGACGCGAGAGCTCAGGGAGCGAAGCTCGTCGGGGCGCCGGCTCGCGATTCGCGGACTCGCTGCGTTCTTGCAGTAGAGGTGGTCGCGGAGGCGTCGACGACGAACTGAAGGAAGCTCTCGGGGGTCCCGGGGTCTTCCCCTGTCAGATGCCGATAGGCGCGGGCGAGCTTGGCGATGAGGCGCCGGTAGCCACGCATCGCAGGCGAGCTCTGGTCGGAATAGAGCTTGCGCACGACGTTGTCGCGCGTGCCCAGGAGCAAGCGATCGGCAGGCTCGCGGCACAGGTATGGACATGCGCGCGGCCGTTGCGGATTGAGAGTGCGGCCACCGATGGTGTAGACGAACGTGACCTCGTCGCCGAATCGATTTCGGTAGAGTCGATCGAAGTACTTCTCGTCGTAGGTGCACGCCGATAGTGCCCAGCCCACCTTTACGGCGGCGCCCCGTTCCCGCATGATTTCGGTCTGAACGAGCTGCTGCGCGACGTA
>JBATLA010000369.1:0-2336 GCA_049669945.1 Polyangiales bacterium
CTATACGTTCGGGCACAACCTCGATCCCAGAGCGCCGGTGACTGTCGATCCGTTAATGCCTGTCATGTGGGGACAGAAGCAGATCGCTAACTTCCTAACCGACGCAGGGCCGGGGCTGGGCACGGTCTATGTGGCGATTTTCGCGACGGGCTTGACTCTCCTGTTGCTGGCTCACCTCGTCATTGGGCGGCGGAATCACGTCAAAGCGACGGCGTCCGCTGCGATGGCCTAGCGCCTAGATGGATACTGGAGCCGAGCGTCATGGTTTGACACACTATCGGTTCTCCCCGATGGAATCGCGGCTCCACACATTCATCGTGTCCGACATGCACCTCACCGAGGCGCACGAGCCCGACGAGGCACGTCCGCTTTGGATGGCCTACAAGCGCCGCGAGTTCTTCATCGATGACGACTTTGCGGCGTTTCTGGAGCACATCGAGCGTAAGGCCGACGGGCCCGTAGAGCTGATCCTCAACGGGGATATCTTCGACTTCGACAGCGTGACCGCCGTCCCCAGCAAAGATCGCCATATCGAATGGCTCGAGCGCGCCCGGGGCCTTGGAAGCGAAGAGTGGAAGAGCCAGTTCAAGATGAAGGTGATCATCGATGATCACCCTCGCTTCTTCGAGACCCTCGGTGCGTTCATCGCTAGGGGTCACCGGGCCGTGTTCGTCATCGGTAATCATGATGTCGAGCTCTACTGGACCTCGGTGCAGCGAATGCTTTGCGACGCGCTCGGCGCACCTTCCCCGTCGAGCATCGGAGAAGAGGAAGACGACGAGCCGGTCGTGTTCTGCAATTGGTTCTACGTAAGCGGTGGCGACACATACGTCAGCCATGGGCACCAGTACGATCCGAATTGCGTGGTTCGCGATCCGATCGACCCGCTCGTGGAAGTCCGCGGAAAACCGCGCGTGCGCATCCCGTTTGGCGACCTGGCGGCGCGCTACATGCTCAACGGGATGGGGTATTTCAATCCGCACCAGTCCGAGAACTACATCATGAGCGCGCTCGCGTACCTGAGGTTCTTCTTCCGATACATGCTGAGGACGCAGCCTCTGCTGATTTGGACCTGGCTTTGGGGCGCATACGCCACCTTGTGGATCTCGCTGCGGACGCACTGGCTGCCACCGATGCGCGACCCCCTCTTGGTGGACGACAAGGTGCGCTCGATCGCGACCCGCTCGCAGGCGACGCCTGCGATGGTTCGAAAGCTCAATGCGCTTCAGGTTCCCTCGGCCACCGACAACCCATTCCGCATTGCGCGGGAGCTCTGGCTGGATCGGGCGTTCTTCCTGCTCGTTGCCTTGTTCCTCGCGTGGCAGGTGGTGCTTCACATCAACATCGCATGGCCGATCAGCCCCCTGTGGGTCTTCGTTCCATCGATGATCTTCATCGTCCCCTATGTTGCCTATGCGGCGTCGGTCCGGCCGACGGTGTTCGCGACGCCGCTGCTCACCGAGCGTCTGGCCGAGCTGATCTTCAAGATCACCGGCGCCAAGCGCGTCGTTTTCGGTCACACCCATCAACCCCAGTGCGAGGAAGTGGGCCCGGTCACATTCTACAATGGCGGCTTTTGGTCCAAGGCCTTTGCCGATCCGGAGTGCACGATCCGTCTCGGGGAGCAAACGTTCGTTTGGATCCGTCCTCGCGACGATGGTGGCCAGCGGACCGCCGAGTTGTGCGAGTGGACGGCATCCGCAGAGACCCCGGTCCGCGCGCTCAGCGCTGAGCCCGCTGCGACGGCCGAGATGCAGCCCGTGTAAGCAGTCCGCGAACGGGGACACGAAGACGCCGGCAACGGACAGGGCTCGACATCGGGGGCCTCGGCGTTACATCCTGAACCAGGAGTCATGGAACCAGCCGCCTTTCATGAAAAGCGAATATGCTTTCGCGTCGACTCGGTCGACGTCGTTGGAGTTCTGCGCGTGCCCGTCGGCGCGACCGCGACCGCAGCGCTCGTCTTTGCCGGGCCCTTGACGAGCGTGAAGGAGCAAGCGACGGGCAACTACGCCGTCGCGATGGCCGCGCGCGGTTTCGTCACGCTCACGTTCGACCATCGCCATTTCGGAGAGAGCGAGGGGTTCCCTCGTCAATATGAGCACCCCGGACGCAAGGTTGACGACTTCCGCGGCGCCTTCGGATTCTTAGAGAGCCGTCCCGAGGTCGACTCCGGGCGCATTGGCGCGGTCGGCATCTGTGCGGGTGCCGGCTACCTCGCGCCGGCCGTGGCGGGAGACGACCGGGTCAAGGCATGGGGCGCCGTCGCGGGCTTCTTTCACGATGCTGCGCGGCAACGGGAGTGGATGGGCGATGACTACGAGCCAACGCTGGAG
>JBATLA010000370.1:0-4163 GCA_049669945.1 Polyangiales bacterium
GTAGCCCGCGAAATCGATGTCGTTCTCGAGCGTCTTGCCGGCGGCCTGCTTGCCGATGAGCGCCTGGACGTTCGCAAACGCGTAGAACGCGCCCGCCGGCATGCCGCAACTGATGCCGTCGATGGCGTTGAGGCCATCGACGATGATGCTTCGGCGCGCTTCGAAGGCCTGCCGCATTTCTTCCATCGGCTTCCAGGGACCGCGTAGCGCCGCGATGGCAGCCTGCTGCGCGACGGAGCTCGGGTTCGTGGTCGCCTGGCTTTGGATCTTCTCGCAGGCCTTCGTCACGTACTCGGGTCCGAGCATCCAGCCGATGCGCCAACCCGTCATGGCGAAGGTCTTGCTGACGCCATCGACGATGATGATGCGGTCCTTGAGCTCCGGCGCGACCTCGACAATCGACTTCTGCTCGAAGTCGCCGTAAACGAGCTGCCCGTAGATCTCGTCAACGATGATCCAGAAGTTGTGCTCGGCTGCGACATCGGCAAGCGCGCGAAGCTCTTCACCAGTGTACGCCGCGCCGGTCGGGTTCGAGGGTGAGCACAGAATCAACGCCTTGGTCTTTGGCGTGATCGCCGCACGCAAAGCGTCCGGCGTCATGTTGAATCCGTCCGCCTCATTGGTCTGAACGATCACGGGATTCGCGCCGGCGAGCCGGACCTGCTCCGGGTAGCTCACCCAATATGGCGCCGGGATCAAAACCTCGTCGCCCTCGTTGTAGAGCGCGAGTGCGAGGTTGAAGAGCGTGTGCTTCGCGCCGACCGAGACGACACACTCTGCTGGCGTGTAGCTGACACCCGCGCGCCGCTTCGCCGAGGCCTCGCAAATCGCTTCGCGGAGCTCAGGGACACCGCGCGCTGCAGTGTATCGGGTAGCGCCCGCGTCGATGGCCTTCTTGGCGGCCTCGCGAATGTGGGCGGGCGTATCGAAGTCGGGCTCTCCGACGCTAAAGGAAAGTACATCGATGCCCTGCGCCTTGAGCTCGCGCGCCCGCTGGGCGACTGCGACGGTGGCGGAGGGCTTGACGGCGCTGAGCCGCTCGGCAACTGGGATGCTCTCACTCATGCGGTGCGCTTAACACCGAAGCCGAGGGCTATCAACGCTCCGCGGGCACAGCGGAGGCCAGCGCCCGCAGGTCGCGCTCGAGGTCCCCGATGCCGTCGTTGTTCGCGCGGTAATAGCCCCGGACCTGGGCCTTTTCGTCGACCAGCACGAACGAGTTGCTGTGCATGATCTCGTCCGAGCCGGCCGCCCTGCTATCCTCGTCCCCAATTGGGACCTTGAAGCCCTCGACCACGACATGCCGAATGGCCTCTTCGTCCCCGGTCACGAAGCGCCAATTGCGCTCGTCGAGCTCGTTCTTGGTCATGTAGGCCTTGATGACCTCGGGCGTGTCGTTGCGCGGATCGACGCTCACAGAGACGAAATTCGCGCTCGAAACGTCGGAAACCCGGGTTTGAAGCCCCTTCATGTGGGCGGTCAGCCGGGGGCAGGTCGACTTGCAATGGGTGAATACGAACGCCGACACCCAGAGTTCGCCTTCCATCGTGTCGCGGGTGAAGGCCTGCTCGTTCTGGTCGACCAGCGAGAACTCGGGAAGCTGCCCGAGCACCGGGACGTCCTTGGCGCTCTTCTTCGTGCACCCGAGCGCGAGCGCGGCGAGAAGAGCCAGAAGGAGAGCCTTAGAGTGCATCGATGATGAGAGCCGCAAAAAGGACGGTCAGGTAGATCAGAGAGGCAACGAAGAGCTTCTTGGCCCAGGCGTTGTCGTCCTCGACCCAGAAGCCCCGGGCCGCGGCCCAGAAGAAATGGGCGCCGAGCGCCACCGCGGCGACGAGGTACAGCGTGCCCGCGAGACCATACGGTACGAGCAGAAGCGACACGACAAAAAGGGCGCCGGCGTAGACGGTCGCTTGGACCTTGGCGGCGTGCATCCCGCGAACCGAGGGCAGTACCTTGAGTCCAGCCCGCTCGTACTCCTCCTGCCGAAACACCGAAATCGCGATGAAATGCGGGATCTGCCAGAAGAAGAGGACCCCAAACAGCAGGACGCCGGGCGTGGCGATGCTGCCGGTCACGGCAGTCCATCCCATCAAGGGCGGTAAGGCGCCGGGAAGCGCACCCACGAAGAGAGCCGCCGGCGTGTGTTGCTTCATCGGAGTGTAGATCGCGACGTAGCTGACGAGAGCGATCGCGCCGAGCAGCCCGGTGACCGGATTGACGGCCAGCGTGAGCGTCGGGACCGCGAAGAGGCCCATTGCGACACCGAGGGCGAGCGCCCAGGAAGGTTCGAGGCGGCGATCGGGGAGCGGGCGATTGGCCGTGCGCGCCATCAGCCGATCGCTGTCGCGCTCCAGGTAGCAGTTGAGCGTGTTGGCGGCCCCCACGACCATGCCGGTCGTCGCGAGCATGATCGCCATCGACGTAAGATCGAGCGAGCCCGGAGCGAGCCACATCCCGCCGGCTGCGGTGACGAGCACCATCAAGGTGATACGAGGCTTCGTCAGCGCGATCATGTCGCGGACGGTCAGCATCGCGGTAGCCGGTCGAATCGCTGCAGTCATGGGGTTTGGGTTCGGAGCGGGCGCGCACTCTGACGCCCCCGCCGAAAACGGTCAAGCTCTCTCGGAGCGGGCGTAGGGGCAGCTCAGCGGCCGGTCAAGAACCCGCCCCAAAGGCAGCCAAGAGGGCGATCACCCCTGCCACCGCGAGGACGACCCCGACTCCCAACATGATCCATGGGGTTCTGGGTTTGCGTGCGCCGTCCATTCGCTGAATCGCTGGCGCAGGATCGGGTACGGGAGCGGCGGGGACCGGTGTCGGAAGCGTGATCGCCCCCCCCTCTCCGGCGTCTAGCTGCAGAACACCCTCGAGCGCGGCCGCGAATGCCGCGGCGGTCGCGTATCGCTCCTCGGGCTTCTTGGCCAAGGACGCCATCACGACCTCTTCGAGGCCTTCGGGAAACGTCGCGCCCGGGCACCGCTCGGACAGCGGAATCGGAGTCGCGTTGACGTGGAGCTGGATGTATTCGATCGGCTGCCTCGCGTCGAAGGGCAGCTTCCCGGTGAGCAGTTCGTAGAGAATCACTCCGAGCGAGTAGATGTCCGAACGCGCGTCGAGCGTCTTTCCGTGCGCCTGCTCCGGGCTCATGAACTCGGGGGTTCCGAAGACCATGCCCTGCTGCGTGAGAACCATCGACCCCGGCCGCATCTGACGCTCGGTCACCTTGGCGAGCCCGAAGTCGAGCACCTTGGGGAAGTCGCGAATGCCTCCCTGCGTCGTCACGAAGATGTTCTCGGGCTTGAGGTCGCGATGAACGATGCCCGCCTGGTGCGCCTCTTCGAGCGCGCCGCACACCTGAACCATGATCCGAATCGCGCGCTTCGGATCCATCCGGCCCTTCGCACGAACAATCTGCGACAGGTTCTGACCGACGAGATGCTCCATGACGAAGTAGCACGCCCCGTCGTCGAGCTGGCCATAGAGGAACACGCGGGCGGTGTTCGGATGCGAGAGCTGGCTCATCGCTCGCGCCTCGCGGCGGAACCGAGAGACCAAGTCACTGCGGGAGAGGTACCGTGAATGCAGGATCTTGATCGCGACGTAGCGGTTCATGTCCGGCTGCTCGGCTTTGTAAACTGCGCCCATGCCGCCCTTGCCGATCTTCTCGACGATGCGGAATTGGCCAGCCACTTCTTTGCCGAGGTACGGGTCGCTCACGAGGGGGACAGGGTAGCACCCGAGCCGCGGGCCGGTGAGGAAAGTGCAAGCAGCACCAGAACTATCCACGTGGCGTCTGCCATCAACAGGTGCAGAAGCTGCATCCACACGGGCGCCAGAAACGCAACATTGAGTAAACCAACCGCAACTTGGAGCACGACCAACGATCCAAGGGTTAATCCGAGCTTGCGAGTCGACCCGCTCGAGTCGCGATGGAGCGACGCGGCGGCGAGCCAAATCAAGTAGCCCGAGCCGAGCACAGCGATGACCGGATGCCACAAGCGCAGACGCAAGAACAGGTGCGCGCTTGGCGAGAAATCCTCGCGAATGCCATCGACCACGCTCGAAGCCGGAAACAATGTGTCGCCCAGTGCCGCGACGGCGCCACTGACGCCGACGAGCAGGACGGCCACGGCAGCGCCTCCGAACGCGCGGCGCAACCA
>JBATLA010000371.1:0-5047 GCA_049669945.1 Polyangiales bacterium
CTCCCAAGACATGCGCGGCAGCGCGAGCCCGCAGGGCGAAGCCCGGCGCCAACGGCGCCGCCAAGCACGAGCGAAGCGATGTGCGCGGAGGGAGGACTACGGGTGGGGGTGGGTGGGTCGGATTCTACTAAACTCCGCGCGCCCACTTCGCGCGCCCACCTGACCTGCTCAGCTATCCGACTTGCTCGACGACCCCGACCCCGACCCCGACCCCGACCCCGACCCCGACCCCGAGCCCGACCCCGACTTCGTACTCGATTCCGACTTCGACGAGCTACCGCTCGAGTCACTCGATGATGAGCTCGAGTCGCTCTTTGGCGCCGAGCTTCCCGATCGGTTGGACGGGCCGGAGTACAAGTCCGATTCCCAGCCGCCGCCCTTCAGAATGAAGCCTCCGCCGCCGATCATGCGGCGAGCTTTGTTCTTGCCGCATTTCGGGCACTTCTTGAGGGCCTTCTCGGTGATTCGCTGCTGGCGTTCGAACTCGTGGCCGCAGGCGTCACAGGCGTAGTCGTAGGTAGGCATGGTGAAGAATTGGGCGCCAACTTAAGCGGCGGAGGGCCGCTGTCAAGCCTAGACCGAGCTAGCCGTGAAGCTGCGATCATCGAATCGCTCGAGGCGAGCTCGGTCTAGCGCTCGCGGCGCTTGAGGCCTTCGAGGGCCTCTTCGAGCTCGGCGAGCTCTTCCTCCTCGTACTGTTCCTCGGATGTGGCGACCCGGGCGCTTACCGGGGGTGCCTCCGCGGGCAGAAGGCCCATCTTGCGCTTGAGGGTCTCGAGCTCGAGGTCGGCCCCCGCCGTGGCTTCCAGCTCGGAGAAGCGGTGCTTGAGGATGTCGCCCGTGTACTGCTCCGCCATCGCGGCGCCCGCCTCGGCTTCGGCCTCCATTTGGTCGATCTGTTCGGCCATCCGGTCGAACGTCTCGAACGCGCTCGCGTCGGTCAGGCCGCTCATCGTCTCCTGGATGCTCTGCATCGCCTCGGCGCGACGCTTGCGCGCGATCAACACGTTCTTCTTGCGCTGGGCTTCGCCGATCTTGTTGTTGAGCGCCTTCAGAGCAGTCTTGAGTTGATCTGTGAACGCCTTCTGCCGCCCCCATTGCTCTTGATACTGGGCGGCGATCGCGTCGTGCTCCTTCTTTCGGAGCAGTGCCTCTTTGGCCAGCTCGTCATCGCCGGAGCGAACCGCGAGCATGGCCTTTCGCTCCCATTCCTGTGACTTGGTCGCCTCGTTTCCGAACTGCTTGTGCAGTCGCTTCTCGTCGGCAATCGCGACGGCCACTTGCTTCTTCGCCTCGACCAACTGCTGATTCATGTCGACGATGACTTGATTCAGCATCTTCTCCGGATCCTCGCTCTGGTTGATGAGGTCGTTGAGGTTGCTCTTGATCAGCTGAGCCAGGCGGCTGAGAAATCCCATGGTCGTGTCCTTTTACGTGGCGACCCGGAACTTGGTCAGTTTCTCGTAGTGGTTGGCCAGGGCGAGTGAGAAGTCATCGAGCACGGCTTGGAGCTCGTTGTAATCGAGGTTCTCGATCTCGAGGGTACAGGTGAGCACGACGGCGTTTTCGGAGATGCCGTACGAGCCGTGCACGAGGTCGGTGGCGTTCAGCTTCAGCAACTCCTCGAACAGGTCGGCCCTGTCGCCGACCTCCGAGAGCTCCAGCACCTTCACCCGAAAGAGAAGCAACGGCCCGGCGGACTTGATGGCGATGTTTTCGCCCAAGCTGCCGTCGCGGACCAACCACATGCCGTCTTCGCCGAGGACTTCGTACTGAACCTCCGCACGAGCGAGATACGATTCAATGTCCTCGCGCGACCGCATGTCAATCGTATTCCTCGCCCATCGCGCTTGCTAGCTTGCGCGTCCAAAGAATCGCGTCTTGGCGCGTTTCGTCGGCATTTAGAACGCCTTGAGCGAGTAGGCCGGTCTTTCGATAGCCCGCCGCGACGAATGCGGTCGAGATCTCGAGATTGTCGTGCGGTGCGAAAGCGAATGCGGAGACGATCCCTCGTTCTTGAAGGTCGTCTCCCATCGTCCTGAGCCCGGCGATCACGGCGAGGGTTTCATTTTCGCTCGAGGGCAGGCGCAGCGCTTCGATCAGCGCGTGCCCGAAGCAATCCTGGAACTCAGCCGAGAGGTAGTTCGTCTTGCTTCGCCGAACGCTCGCCTCGTAGTACACCCGCTGCGCGTCGCGGCCGAACATATCGAAGGCGCCGAAGGCTGGTGCTTTTCGCCACGCTGCGTCGCGCGCGGACAACGCATCTTTTTCCGAGGCGGCTTTCACTGACGCGCCCTTGATCTTCTCGGGGATGTCGGTCGCGGCCTTCTTCGCAGCGTTGATCGTTCGTTCCGCTAGCTTGGCGTTGGCGTCGCTCACTTCGATGGACGCTGTCTTGTCGCCGATCACGCAGCCGCACAGGTGCCCATCGCTCCGCTTGTAGAATCCGGGGATGGTACCCTCGCGGACGAAGCCCACTCGCGTCCAAGACGACACCTCGTCTTTTTCCACGAGAGTGATGACCTTGTCGACCTTCTCTTGGGTCGCAACCGATTGAATGTAGAGACGCTTCGCGGGAAGGGCGCCGGCCCGGAAGTCCACCACCCGGATAGAGCGGGTTCGGCGGTTCAACAACAGGCACAAATAAGCGCTGTCGCTCCTGAAATAGAGCTCTTCGACGCTGGGCTTCTTCTTCGTGCGTTTGGCGGCAGCAGCTTTCGCTCGAACCATGGGGCAACACCTAGTGTGGCGATCCCGCCATGTCAAAAGGAAGGGGCAGGCCCGCGCCTGCGAGCCTGCCCCCTATCCATGGAATCGCGGCTCGACTACTTGAGCGCGGCGTCGATGGCTGCCTTGAAGGCCGGGTAGGGCTGTGCCCCCTGGAGCAGCTTGCCGTTGATGAAGAAGGACGGCGTGCCGATGCGCGCGCCTGCCTTCGTGACGGCTGCCATGTCGGCGTCCACCGCGGCCTTGTGTTTGCCCGAATCGAGGGCCGCCTTGAAGGCCTTCATGTCGATCCCTCCCACCTGCTCGGCGAATTTTTCGAGGTTGGCTCGTGAAAGCGCCTTCTGATTCTGGAAGAGGAGGTCGTGGTACGCCCAGAAAGCCTCGTCGCCCTTCTGAAGGAAGACCTCGCGTGCCGCCTGAGCGGCTGGTTGTGCGTCCTTGTGGAACGGAAGCGGGTAGTCGCGCCACACGATCTTCACCTTGTCGCCATACTCCTTGAGCACCTGGGCGACCGTTGGATTCACCCGGCTGCAGAACGGACACTGAAAGTCGCTGAACTCCTGAATCACGACCTTGGCATTGGCCGCGCCCTTGGTCGGCGCCTTCTTGGGAACGGGGATGTCGTAGACTTTGTTGGCATCCGGCGCCGCGGCCGCGGGAACCGTCTTCGGTCCGGTCTCGCCCTTGGCAATCGTCGTCTCGTAGACCTTGGCCCGCGGGGTGCCCTTGGCTACGAGCGCTTTGGCCTTCGCCAGCTCCTCGTCGACCAGTGCCGTGAACGCCGCTAGCGGCTGAGCGCCACGGAGGTTGCGGCCGTTGATGAAGAACGCCGGGGTGCCGCGCGCGCCGAGGCTGGTCGCCAAGGCCTGCTGCGCCTGAATCGTCTTGGCGTACTTGTCGTCCGCCAGGGCCTTCTTCAGCTTCGATGCGTTGAGGCCGAGCTCCTTGCCCCACTTCTCGAGATTGTCGGCTGTGAGTGCCTTCTGGTTGGCGAACATCTTCTCATGCATCGCCCAGAACGCCTTGTCGCCCTTTTGCGCATGCGCCTCGAGGGCGGCCGTCGCGGCAGGCTTCGCGTTCTTGTGGAACGGCAGGGGGTTGTTCATCCACACGACGCGAACGTCGTCGCCGTACTTCTTCTGCACGTCGTTCATGGTCGGCTCCACGCGTCCGCAGAACGGGCACTCGAAGTCGCTGAACTCGACGATCGTCACGAGCGCGTCGTCCGGACCCTTTTGCGGCTCGTCACCCTTGAGCGGGACTTTGTAGACCGCTTTGGGGTCGGGCTGGCCGGCTTGCTGCCCGGGCTTTTTCGCCTCGGGGGCCGCAGCCTTGGTCTTCGCGTCCTTGATGACGGTCGCGTAGAGCTGTTCCTTCTTGACGCCCTTCTTGATCAGAGCCTCGGCCTTGCTGATCTCGTCGTCGATGACCGTCTTGAACGCGGGGAACGGCATCGCACCGCGAAGCTGGCGGCCATTGACGAAAAAGTATGGGGTGCCGCGCGCACCGAACGTGTTGGCGACCGCCTGGTCGTCTTTGATCGACTTCGTATGGGTGCCCTCGTCGAGCGCCTTCTTGACCTTGTCCATGTCGAGACCGGCCGCCTTGGCGTACTCCTCGAGCTCGGGCCGGCCGAGTGCTTTCTGGTTGGCGAAGAGCACGTCGTGCACTTCCCAGAACTTGTCGTTGCCACCCTGCGCGAAGGCCTCCATCGCCAACGCGGATGCCGGCATGGCGTTGTTGTGGAACGGCAGTGGGTTGTTGCGCCACACGATGCGCACCTTGTCGCCGTACGTCTCCTGAATCTGTTTCACAGTTGGCAGGACACGAGCGCAGAACGGGCACTGGAACTCGCTGAATTCGACGATCGTCACGAGCGCGTCGCTTGGGCCCTTCGAGGGCTGGGCGCTGGTCACGGGGACCTTGAAGCGCTCCGTGTCGTCCGCGATCTTCACGTCCGCGGCTTGCGCATCTTCGGCGACGTCGGCAGAGCCAGCGTCGGTGTCCGAGCGCGAGCCGACGACGTGTCCAAGCATGAACCCGCCGATGGCCATCACGATGGCTAACAATACAGATGAACCTTTACTCATATTTCTATCCTCCCACCGCTACTGCGCGGCGAGCTTCGAACTAAAAAAACCCACGTTCAAAACGAACGAACCAATCGCTGGAAGGCCGCGCCACGAAGGGCGGCCGGCACTAGCGTGGAGGTCGGTCGACTCTGCGTGAGTGTTCGGGATGCGCTTGGCCGTCGACCCCAACGTCCAAGAGGACGCCGGTGCGGGGCGGCGCATCCCAACGAATCGGCTGAGCCCAGCTC
>JBATLA010000372.1:0-1605 GCA_049669945.1 Polyangiales bacterium
CCGCCACACCTGTCGGCGCCGCGCGTATCGGAGGACCGCCTTCGCGCCGTCGGTCGGCTCGCCGCAGGCCTCGCACACGAGGTCAACAACCCCCTCACGTTCGTGTTGGCGAACCTCGAGAGCCTCCGCGAGTCACACCAAGCGATTCGCCGTTTCATTCACCAATTGCGGGTCGAGCTGTCGACGCGTGAGGCCGTCACGCCCCAATCTTTCGAACATCTCGCGGCGGAGTGGGATCTCCAAGAGGGGCTCGACGACGCCGCGGACATGCTCACCGACTGCTACAAGGGCATGCATCGGATTCAGGACATTGCCCGGAGCCTCGGTACGTTTTCGCGTGCCGACGACGACCACGCCGAGATGATCGACCTCACGCGCGTCGTCGACGACGCGTGCGCCATGGTGTTCAACCAAATCCGCTACCGCGCCCGTCTCGTGAAGAGATTCGAGCCTATTCCGTCGGTCGCCGTCTTTCCAGGGCGCATCGCGCAAGCGATGGTCAACTTGCTGACCAACGCTGCCGAGGCGATCGAGGGCGGCGCGTACGAGAAGCATCGGATCGTCGTCTCGACGCGAACGGATGGCGACAACGTGGTCATTGGCGTCCGCGACACCGGCGCCGGGATCGGAGAGGAGCATCGTGAGCGTCTCTTCACAGCGGGCTTCACCACCAAGGCGGGCCAAGGCGGCATGGGTTTGGGTCTGTCCTCCTGTCGCCGCGTCGCTGAAGAGCATGGTGGCAAGCTCGAGGTGCACCACCTCCGAGAGGGCGGCACCCGCTTCGACCTCGTCATTCCCGTAGACACGGGCTTTGCCGTCACGGAGACCCGCCAAGACAGTAGGCCGGTCTCGGAAGCCCCGCTTACACGCTCGCGTCTCCTCATCGTCGACGACGATGCGATGGTGCTTTCGGCACTTCGAAGGCGGCTTCGGAGGCGTTACGACGTGGTCACGGCCCTGGGGGGGGTCGAGGCCCTCGCGATTCTCGCCGCCGACCCCGAGTTCGACTCGATCATCTGCGACCTCATGATGCCCAAGGTCGACGGCAAGTCGTTCTACGACGCCGTTCGTGCCGCGAATTCGAGGCTCGCGGAGCGTATCGTGTTCATGAGCGGCGGCGCTTTCACCCCTAGGCTTCGGAAATTCGCCGCGTCAGTGCCGAACCCCGTCCTTCAAAAACCCGTCAGCCGCGAAGAGCTCGAAGCCATGCTCGTGGTGCACCGTTCTCCGTTCGGCGACTAGCGTTCATTCGTCGCGGAGCCCGAGCTCTTTCATCTTGTTCTGGAGGCTCTTGCGAGAGATCTTGAGCAGCCGGGCTGTGTGGGTGACGTTGCCGCCGGTCTGCTCGAGCGCCCGAGCGATGAACTCCCGCTCGAGCTTGAGTGTCGCTTCCCTCACCGCTTCCTTCAGACCCGTCTCGCCCGGCGTCGCGCCTATCCCGGCCCCTGGGCTCCGCGTAGCGCTCTCGGCGTCGCGAACTTCCGCCGGAAGATGCTGCGCGCCGACGTCGCCATCCTCGGCGAAGATCATGCACCGTTCCACGACGTTTTCGAGCTCGCGGATGTTGCCGGGCCAGGTGTATCCCATCAATACCTGAAGTGAGTA
>JBATLA010000373.1:0-2990 GCA_049669945.1 Polyangiales bacterium
GTTGATGCGCCGCTCGGAAACCACAGAAACGCGCATCGGAGCCAGGAATTCGAGCTCGCGCACCAGCCCATCGCCCCCCGGCTGTGCCCCCTGGCCGCCCGACCCGGGCCGCAACGAGAAACGCCGAACCCGGATCGGAAAGCGCGTTTCGAGAATCTCAGGGTCGGTGCACTTCGAGTTGGTCATGTGCGTATGCACTCCGGAAGCGCCGGGCTGCGATGCCGTGGCTCCCGCCCCTCCTCCGAGCGTTTCGTAGTACGCGATGCGCTCGTCGCCGAACGTGATGTTGTTCATGGTGCCCTGGCTCGCTGCGGCGAGGCCAAGCGCGCCGAGCAGCACATCGACGATGCGTTGCGAAGTCTCGACGTTACCAGCGGCTACCGCGCGGTACGGCTCCGGCGACAGCAACGACTGCTCCGGGATCCTGAGCGTGACCGGGCGCAAGCAGCCACTGTTCAGCGGAATCGGCTTGGCGACGAGCACGCGAAGAACGTAGAGTACGGCCGCCATCGTGACCGCGCGTGGCGCGTTGAGGTTGCTGTCGACCGCGGCGTCGGTTCCCGTGAAGTCGATGTCCATGGCGTCGCCATCCACCGTCACGCGAACCACGATGCGGCTGCCGTCATCGAGGCAATCCTCGAAGCGGTGCTCGCCATCGGGCAAGTTGGAGATCGCGCGAGCCGTCAGCTCTGCCGCGTTGTCTTGGATGTGGCCCATGTAGTCGGTGACGACCTCCAAGCCGTAGCGCGCCAGGAGGTCTCCGAGGAGCTGCATCCCCTTTTCGTTCGCCGCAATCTGCGCCTGGATGTCCGCGATGTTTTCGTCGGGACTGCGCGCCGGATGCGGCCCATCGGCGAGCGCTGCGCGGAGGCCTGCCTCGTCGAACGCTCCCTTTCCGACGATCCGCAGGCTCCGTAGGACGACCCCTTCGTCTTCGAGGGTCCGGGAGAACGGAGGCATCGAGCCAGGTGTCAGCCCGCCAACGTCGGCGTGGTGCCCCCGGGACGCGACCACGAAACGCAGCGCTCCGGTATCGTCGTGCACGGGCGTGACGACCGTGATGTCAGGAAGATGCGACCCGCCGGCCGATGGATCGTTGGTCGCGAAGACGTCCCCCGGTTCTGAGTGCGGATGAGCGTCGAGCACGGCGCGCACCGACTCGCCCATGGCGCCGAGGTGCACCGGGATGTGGGGTGCGTTGGCCACCAGCCCGCCCTCGGCATCGAACACCGCACACGAGAAATCGAGACGGTCGCGGATGTTGGTGCTCATCGCCGTGCGTTGGAGCACGATGCCCATTTGCTCCGCGATCGTCTTGAACTGGTTGTTGAATACTTCGAGCAGAACCGGGTCGACGTCGGTGTCCGTTTCGATGCGTTCGGCGGGCCCGGCGGTATCGCGAAGGACGAGGTAGTCGCGGGTATCCCGAATGGCCGTGAAGCCTGCATCGACGATGACAGCGCCGGTGGCGTCCAGGATCAACGCCGGCCCGGCCACTTCGGTGTCGAGCGGGACGTTTTCGCGAAGGTAGACGGGCGCCTGGACGAGCGCGCCTCCCGACCAAAGGGTCGTCGTGCGTTCGGGTGCACCGCCGCGGAGCTGCACCGTGGGGAGCACGGGCTTGGCGCTTTGGAGCTCGACGACGACGCGGAGTGTCGCAGCTTCGATGGTATGTGACGGGCGCGTGTATCCAAACTCCCGCCGGTGCAGTGTTTCGAAGGCCGATTGCATCGCGTCCCGCTCGTCCAAATCGACCTCGAGGGCTGTTTCGGTGCCGCGATATCGAAGCGCGACGCGCCGATGAGTCCGCCATTGGGCGTCGTCGACGGCATCGCGTTCAAGCGCTCGCCGCCCGGTCGTCTCGAGCGTGGCAAACGCCGCCTCCCAGGTCGAGGGTGACGCTTCGTCGAGGCTGATGCGGCCGGCGTCACGTTCTCCGTGCCACTCGAAGTTGGCGACCCCCATGCCGAACGCCGAAAGAGCCCCCGCGTAGGGATGAAACACCAGCTGCCGGATTCCGAGCCGTCGTGCGACCAGGCATGCGTACTGCCCGCCAGCTCCGCCGAAGACGACCATGCCGTGGGTCCGCACATCGTGGCCGCGGCCCACCGACACCTTCTGAATGGCGGCCGCCATGTTCTCGACGGCGACCTGAAGGAATCCGTCTGCGACTTCGGTTGGCGTTCGTACGACCCCAATCTCGCGAAGCGATTCAGCGATTCGTTCGAGCTTGCGCTCGACTACCGTTGGCTCGAGCGCGAAAGGAAACCGATCCGCAGCAATGCGTCCCAGAAATAGAGACACATCCGTCAACGCGAGCTCGGTCGCGTTCGGCTTCCCGTAGCACAGTGGTCCCGGGTCAGCGCCAGCACTTCGTGGACCCACGGTCAGGCGTTTGCCCTCGAGGGCGCAGATGGAACCACCTCCCGCGGCGACGGTGTGAAGCTCGATCATCGGCGCACGAATTCGCACCCCTCCGATCTCGCTTTCGAACACACGGGTCACGTCTCCGGCGTAGCGCGAGACGTCGGTAGAGGTGCCGCCCATGTCGAAGCCGATCACCTCGTCCAGTCCGAGCTCGTCGGCGACCGCCCCGGCTGCGACGACGCCCGCGGAGGGTCCGGAGAGCACCGCGTTGCGCCCAATGAACCCGCTCGCGTCGACGAGTCCCCCGTTGCTTTGCATCATTCGAAGCCGACCAACGCCGAGATCCTCTTCGAGCTTCTGCATGTAGTGGGTCAGGAGCGGCGTGAGGTAGGCGTTGGCTACGGTCGTGTCGGTACGGCCGAGCAGCCCCAGCTCGTTCGAGATTTCGTGTGACAGGGAGACGTGGGTGAAGCCGAGCTCCTCGGCGATGTTTCCGACCTCACGTTCGAGAGCCCCATCGCGGTATGCGTGGATCAGAGATACGGCGACCGAGCGGACCCCCGCGTCCCTCGCCCGTCGAAGCGAGTCCCGCAGGGCTTCCGGGTCGAGGGGTCGAAGCAGGG
>JBATLA010000374.1:0-3386 GCA_049669945.1 Polyangiales bacterium
GCGCCTCGCGGACTATCGATGCTACCACCTGCCCGTCGTCGCGCCGGCCAAAGGGATCGTGGCGCTCGTCGTGGACCAGATCCCCGACAACCCGGTGGGGGAGATCAATGTCGAGGACAACTGGGGCAATCTCGTCATCGTCTACCATGCGCCGGGGCTCTACTCGCTCGTCTGCCACCTCTCTGCGGGGACGATCACGGTGGAAGAGGGGCAGCATGTCCGCCTCGGACAGACCCTTGGTCTCTGTGGGAATTCAGGACGCTCGCCGACTCCCCATTTGCACTTTCAGCTGCAGGCGACAGCGCGAGTGGGCGCGCCGACCCTGGCGCTGGAGCTGCAGGATCTGATCGTCGAGGACGAGACGGGCGAGACCATGGTCTCGGTGATGGTCCCGGACGAGGGGACGATCGTGCGCAACGTCCAGCCCGAGCCAACGCTCGCGGGGCGACTTCGCTTCGAGTACTGCGAGACGCTGCGGCTCGAGACCGATGGACGGGTCGAGGAACTGGTCGCAGACATCGATCTGAATGGGACCTTCCGGCTCACCTCTCGAGACCTCCGCGCAACGGTCTACTACGACCACGCTCCGAGCGGCTTCATCGTGTGGGACGCCATCGGCGACCCACGCTCTTCGCTGCGCCTGATGCAGACAGCCCTGTCCAGAGTGCCCTTCGACCAATCGCGAAGTCTCTCGTGGACCGACCACCTGCCCACCCGCGGGTTTCTGCCCTGGTTCGTCCGCCCGCTCGCGGACTTCATCGCCCCATTTCAGGCCTCGACAGGCGTCGAGATGCGCTATCGCGTGGTCCATTCCGACGGCGAAGCATTCGTGCGCGGTGAGTCTCTGAGCTACCGACACGATGGAGCACCGGCCATCCGAAGCGAAGCGCGGATCTCGGCCCGCGGCCTGGAAGAGGTCTCGGTCGAAGTTCGAGGTCGGAGGCGCCGCGCGATCCGGGTGTGGGAGAGCAGCGACGAGGGCAAAGAGTCAGGGCCGTTGACGGCAGGAGGAGATAGCAGATGAATTCGACACCAAGTTGGCTCCTGATCTTCGTGCTTCTGGTTGGGGCGCTCGCGGTCGGGGCGCCGGTTCGCGCCGATGCGCCTCAGATCTGGCAGCGCTCGTATGACCTCGAGGCGCGAGGCGAGCACGCAGCCTCGCTCGCGGCTCTGAACGAGCTGCCCGAGGAGGCTAAAACGGACTACCTCTTCCTGGTGCGACGCGCGTGGCTTCTCTACCTGACCGCTCGCTATCAGGAGGCGGTCGGCGCCTATCGTCAGGCCATCGAGCTTGCCCCGAAAGCAGTCGAGCCCCGAGCGGGAATCCTCGCGCCGCTCATCGCACTGCACCGCTTCCAGGATGCGGAAGCCGAGGCACAAGCCGCGCTCCGACTCGATAAGGACAACCACGCCGTGAGCCGCAGCCTCGCGTGGGCCCTCTACAACCTCGGTCGCTTCGACGACGCCGAGCGGGTCTATCGGCGGGTCCTGACGCTGCACCCTTCGGATCTCGCGATGAGGGCAGGCGTGGGTTGGTGTCTGCTACGTCGTGGTCGACGGGCGGAAGCCGAAGCCGAGTTTCGAGAGGTGCTGCGCGTCTCTCCCGAAAACACGGCGGCTCTGACAGGGCTGGCAGCGGTAACCGCTCCCGGCTGAGACGACGGAAAGACTGCCATCCGGCAGAGGCACAGATCGCTGCTCGGCGACATCGAGATCAGGGCCTCGTGCTTCTAGGTTCGAGGGCTGCCACTCGGCGAAAGACGCCTAATCGCCGCGTAGAGGGCGCGCGAGACACAGGTTTGATCGCGCACGCGGGCGAGCATCGGCCAGGTCGCTCGCTCGCCATCTTCGATGTGGCGTAGGAGCTCCGCGTGCGAGATGTTCGACATGGCGCGCAGGAGAGCCGTCGGTCGAAAGCGCGGGTGAATGTCGATATCGCCGCCATAGGGCTGACCGGCGAGGGACTGGGCTACGTCGAGCGTGCTGTAAAGGGGCGTGCGACGCGTGAGGTCGCGAGCGAGCTCGAGCTGATGGGCGATCTGGGTGCGAACGCTCGACGCGACGATGCCGGGCACCCCAGGCGCCCCACGCCTGCGCGTCATGCGCCGAAGGGGCGCAACGTGAGGATTGGCCTGGCTGACGATGAAGTGGTTGACGTTGTGAAGGCGGCTCAGACGTCGCATGGGAAGGTCGCCTTTGAGAGAGCCGTCGATCCAGGTTTCGGTGCCCATGTAGGGAGCCGTTTCGCCTGACGGCAATCGCTGGCGGAGCGTGGTCGCTGGGAATGCACCCGGAATGGCAGCCGAGGCGACCGCGGCGCTCGTCATCAGAACATGGGGCGTCGTGTAGTAGCAGAGGACGCGCGGCTTTTGCCGCTCGCGGGTCGGAGAGACACTGATGCTGACGGTGCGTCCGGTGCGGGCGTGCGCTTCTTCGAAGGTGAGGTCGCCACAGTTGTGGAGGACGACCTCTTCGAGGCGAGCGGGATCGTACATGGCTCGCTCGCTGGCAGCACGCTTGGGCGGCAGGCGCTTGAGGGCGTCCGTGCGAATGACCGTCGGGTCTTTGAAGAGTGCCTGGATCTCTTCGTCGGTGCGCACCCCTACCCCGCACGCGATTAGCGCACCCATCGACGCGCCGGACAGCACATCGGGCAAGAGATCCTGTTCGCTGAGCGCCTTGACGACGCCGAGATGGAAGAAGCCGAGTGACGCACCACCCGAGAGCAGCAACGCAGAGCGTCCAAAGATGTGCGCCGCGCGCTTGAACCCCGCCAACGTGAACTCCGGCTCGAGGCCGGTCTGCGTGGGGTCGGCGAGGTAGTCGATACAGGCGAGCGCTTCCGCATAGAACGCCTCGACGAGATGCTTGGTTCCGAGCGGGTTCGCCGCATAGAGCCGCGGGTCGGCGAGCTCCCCGAGATGGCGGTAGAGCGCCTCACGGAGCAGCGGAACGAGCTCGACCGCTTTTCGAGCCTCGCGCGTTCGCGTCAGCTCCTCGGTCTGCTGCTTCAGCAGCACGGCATCATAGACCGACGATTCGGGCACCTGACGCCAGGCCTCGACTCCGCTTCTTTCGGCTTTCACCTCGGCGTTTTGACGCCACTTTTGGTAGCCTTCGGTCACTGGACTTCCTCAATAGCGCACCTCAGCCGCCTTTGGTGTGTGATTGTGTGTTCTTCGCGTTGTGCTAGTGCAGCGGCTCCATGTCTGAGTTACTTCGCCTAGAGCAGGCCCCCGCGGGCCTCGGCGCCGCCTTGCGCAACGCCGGTTTCGAGAGTTTCACCGCCATTCAACAAGCGGTCCTAGACCCGGAATTGGTGGATCGCGACCTCCGCATTTCCTCCCAGACCGGCTCGGGCAAGACCGTCGCCCTCGGTCTCTTGC
>JBATLA010000375.1:0-4039 GCA_049669945.1 Polyangiales bacterium
AGCCCACGAAGGACCTCGTGCGGCGTCGTCTCCAGGTGCCGAAGGAGCGTGAGCTGCGGCACCCGCTGCGCGGCGCGGACGGGGTCCGACACGAAGTGGCGGAAACCACGGCGCCGCAGCCAGTCGAGACGCGCTGCAGCTTTGCCCCAAAAGCCATAGTAAACGCCTGGATAGGCCCAAATCTTCAAGCTTCGCGCAAGGTACCGGCCCGTCTTTCGAGGATGCCCCCAGTCGAGGAGAAACCGTCCGCTCTGCTGGCGGCCTTCGATCTCCCCGAAGTGCTCGCTCCCGTAGCCCTGGTAGGCGCAGAGCTCCCAGCCGAGGTCTTGACCGAGATCCCGTCCGAGGTGAATCGTTCGATCGAGGTCCAGCACGAGGTAGCGCGTGTTCGCCGTCAGAACCCGGTCGCAGAGGTCGCGAAACGAAGGGACCTCGCCATGATGCACCAGCCGGTCCACCAGTCGGTTGGGAGCGCTCTTCGGTTCGGCCAGCCTTGCCATGCCAACAATGTAAGGCCGCTCGTGGCTGGCGATTGTAAAACTTAGGTCACACCGCGGCAGGCCTCCGTCAGCCGGCCTTTGCCCACGACACCGCCGCCGCGCTTTGAGGGTCCGTCGTTGACCGACTGCGCGCAAGAAGCGATTAGCTCCTGCAACTAGTCGCAGCCACTGGCTAGGTTCGGCTCGCCCTGTTCTTTTCAGAAAGGCGTGGTAGACCTAGACTCGGCGCACGGCCTTGCAATCAATGCTGTTTCTCACGGCGGTCGGGGCCATTGGGGGCCTCACGATCATCCTCGCCACAGCTCTGGTTCTGGCGAACCGGAAGCTCCATGTGTACGAGGATCCGCGCATCGACCTCGTCGAGGAGATGCTTCCCCACACCAATTGTGGAGCCTGCGGGTTCCCGGGGTGTCGTCCGTTCGCGGAGGCCCTGACGAAGGGCGAGGCACTGCCTGGCAAATGCACGGTGAGCTCCGACGAGGGCCGTGAGCAGATCGCAAGTTTTCTCGGCGTGGATGTGGGCGGCGAGGAGAAGGTGGTCGCCCGACTCGCGTGTGCCGGCGGCACCAACGTCGCTCGCAACCACGCCAGATACCACGGGGAGCAGTCGTGTCGGGCCGCAGCTCGGGTCGCGGGCGGTGGAAAGGGCTGCTTCTGGGGCTGCCTCGGGCTCGGAGACTGCGACGTGGCCTGCGACTTCGATGCCATCCACATGAACGCGTACGGCCTGCCAGTGGTAGATGAGGCCCTGTGCACCGCCTGCGGCGATTGCGTGGAGGTCTGCCCCAAGGATCTCTTCTCTCTTCACAAGGAGAGCCACCGCCTCTGGGTGGCCTGCCGTTCCGAGGAAGCCGGCGACGAGATCCTCGAAGACTGCGAAGTCGCGTGTACCGCCTGCGCTCGATGCGAAATGGATGCGCCTCGGGGCCTCATCACGATGAAGCAGCACCTGCCCGTCGTCGACTACAGCAGGCCGCATCAAACGAAGACTCCGATTGAACGCTGCCCGACTGGAGCTATCGTGTGGATCGATGCCAACGCCGGGCCGGTGAAGGGCCCGGCCGCCAAGAAGATCATTCGCAAAGGCACCGTACGTGACGCCCCGACCTAGTGACTGGCGCGAAAACCCATAGGTGATTTCCATGTCCCCACCCATCTTCGGCAAGAAGAACAAGGCGCCCGGCAAAGAGAGCGAGCGCAGCTTCAAGTACCCGGGTTCTCGCGCGGCGCTCGACGGCAACAGCGCGGTCATCATGTGCGAGCGCGAATCGAGCGATGCCGCCGGCGCCTACCCGATCACGCCGTCGACTCAGATGGGCGAGTTCTGGGCAGAGGCCGCCGCCCAGGGGCACATCAACATCTCCGGGCGCCCGCTGATCTTCATCGAGCCCGAAGGTGAGCACGCCGCCGCTGCGGTCACGGCAGGCATGTCGATGACGGGCATGCGCGCTGCCAACTTTTCGTCGGGCCAGGGCATCGCCTACATGCACGAGTCGCTCTACGCGGCCGTGGGCAAGAGGCTGACCTACGTCCTCAACATCGGCGCGCGCGCGATGACCAAGGCGACGCTCAATGTGCACGCCGGTCACGACGACTACCACTGCGTCGATGACACGGGCTTCTTTCAGATGTTCGCGAAGGACGCGCAGTCGGTCGCGGACCTGAACATCATCAGCCACCGCATCGCCGAGCTCGCGCTCACGCCGGGCATCATCGCTCAGGACGGCTTCCTCACGACCCACCTCATCGAATCGATGATGGTGCCCGAACGGGAGCTCATCGCCGAGTACTTGGGGCAACCGGACGACATCATCGAGACGCCGACGCCCGCCCAGAGGATCATCTACGGCCATACCCGGCGGCGCATTCCGTTGCTCTGGGACGTCGACAATCCGCTGATGGCCGGGCTCGTGCAGAATCAGGATTCGTACATGCAGAGCGTGGCGGCCCAACGCCCGTTCTTCTTCGACCACATTCAGGCGCTCACGGAGCAGGCGTTCCAGGAGTTCTACGCGCTCACCGGTCGGCGGTACGCGCGGGTGATGACCTATAAAGCCGACGACGCCGATTACCTCATCGCCGGTCAGGGCAGCATGATCCCCTCGGCCGAGGCGGTGGTCGATTACCTGCGCGAGACCCGCGGCCTCAAGGTCGGCGTGGTGGACATGGTCATGTTCCGACCCTTCCCTGGGGATCTGCTCAGCCACATCATCCGAGGCAAGAAGGGGCTGACGGTTCTCGAGCGCCTCGACCAGCCGCTTGCGGCAGACCTGCCGCTCATGCGGGAGATCCGCGCGACCGTCGGCAAGTGCCTCGAAAACGGAAGAGATCCAAAGAACCCCGTCTACCCCGATCTCGCGGCCTACACCTCGTTGAACGATGCCCCGGCGCTGTACTCCGGCTCCTTCGGCATGGGGAGCCGCGACCTTCAGCCCGAGGGACTGGTCGGTGCGTTCGAGAACATGCTCGAGGGCGGCGCGCGCAAGAAGCTCTTCTACCTCTCGATCGACTTCCTGCGGGACGAGGCGCACACGCCCAAGCAGGACATGTATCAGCAGACCATCGCCGACGCGTATCCGGATGTGAAAGAGCTGGTGGTCAAGGGCTCCGAGAACCCCAATCTGATGCCGGCGGACAGCATCACGGTGCGGTTTCACTCGGTAGGCGGCTGGGGCGCCATCACGACCGGCAAGAACCTGGCGATGACGCTGTTCGATCTCTTGGGCTACCACATGAAGGCCAACCCCAAGTACGGCTCGGAGAAGAAGGGGCAGCCGACGACGTACTACCTGTCGGCGGCGCCCGAGCCGATCAAGATCAACTGCGAGTACTTCTACGTCGACGTAGTGCTCTCCCCGGACCCGAATGTCTTTGGGCACACCAACGCGCTCGCCGGTCTCAAGGAAGGCGGCGTCTTCATCATTCAGAGCGACAAGGCAACGCCTGAAGCGATGTGGGAGAGCATCCCGCCCGTCTACCAGCAGATCATCCTCGACAAGAAGATCAGGGTCTTCTACCTGGATGCGTTCAAGATCGCGCGAGACGAAGCCACGGATTCCGACCTCCAACTCCGAATGCAAGGCATCGCGTTCCAAGGCGCCTTCTTTGCCGCCTCCCCCGTGATGGAGCGCGCGGGCCTGAACGAGGACAAGCTCCTCGACGCCATCCGCGAGCAGATTCAACACAAGTTCGGGTCGAAGGGGCAAAGAGTCGTCGAAGACAACGTGCGGGTGGTGAAGCGCGGGTTCGAGGAGATTCAAGAGTTGGTGCCGGGAGCCATCACGAAGCCCGATGCCAAATCCTCGAACGGAAGGCGGCAGCTCCCCGTGATGGTGAAGTCGCTACCGCAGAGCCAGGCGCCGACCAGCGACATCCACCGCTTCTGGGAGCAAACGGGAAGCTTCTACGCGCTGGGCATGGGCAACGACAACCTCACCGACCCGTTCATCGGCCTCGGTATCATGCCGCCCTCATCGGCGCTCTTCCGCGACATGACCGGCATCCGTTTTGAACATCCGGAGTGGGTGCCCGAGAACTGC
>JBATLA010000376.1:0-2174 GCA_049669945.1 Polyangiales bacterium
TCTGGCTCCGCAACAACGGGTCCACCTTGGTGAGTCAGCTCGTCGACACCGTGGCGGTCATCCTCATCACGCACTTCCTGGTGCGAGGTCTACCGATCGAGGCGTCGAAGCCTCTTTGGCCGCAGCTCCTGACCTACATCGGCGCGGGGTACACCTTCAAGCTCACCGTTGCGCTGCTCGACACCGTACCGTTCTATTGGGGTGCAAAGCACCTCGGGCGCTACCTACGAATCCACCCGGTACACGGCACCGGGAGCGCCGGCGCAGCCTACTGACCTTCGCTGTTGTCGAAGATGTAGACCGCACCACTGTTCGAAATGGGTGCGCCGGACGGCGTGCCGTTTGCGCCAATCGCCGGGCTGTCCTCGTAGGGCGTTCCCACCACCAGGGTGTCGCCCGACAGACCCATGCTGGAGCCCTTCGTCGTGGCCTGCACCTCGCAGGACACCAGGCTACTCGGGATCCCATAGGCCACCGAGCCCGGAGGACCCGCGAAGGCGGAGTCGGGGTCGGCATTGAACGCCTTGTAGAAGTTACTCTGCGCCCACTCGCCCTGATCGAGGGTGAATACGTACGCCGCGCCGCTGTTCTCGCCGCCAACCGAGCTCTCGCCGGGCGAGCCCACGACGAGCGTCGTGTCCGTCACACTCACCATCGCGCCGAAGAAGTAGCCACAATCCACGTTCGATGCCTTGAGGTATTGGGTCTGTTCCCAGACGCCGCCGCTCCGTTCGAAGACGTACGCTGCGCCAGCTTCGCAGTCGAGGCCGTTGGTCTCCGAGGTGCCGGCGTTGACGCCCTGGTTGTCGCCCTGATCGCTGTCTTCTCGCTCCGCGCCAACTACGATGGTGTCGCCGCTGATCGCGACCGCAAACCCGAATCGATCACCTGCGTCCGTGTTGGACGCCTTCAAGTAGGCCGTTTGCACCCATTCGTCATCGATCTTCTCGAAGACGTACGCGGCGCCAGCACCAGGTGCGCTGTCGTCGCTGTCATCCCCATTGACGCCAGTCGCCGCGCTTCCCTCAGCGGGCGCGCCAACCACGATGGTATCATCGGAGACGGCGACCGCGGCGCCGAAGCCATCGCCTTCGCCACTCGTCGGGCATGCAAACTCCTCACAGGCGATGCACTCGTAGGAGCCACCCGCGTTGGCGGCCTTGGTCGGCCCAGGCTGCGACCAATCGACCGAATTGATCTTTTAGAAGATGTAGACGGCACCGCTGTAGTCGCGATCCGCGACAGCGATGGGCTGCTCCCCCGAGGAGTGACCCGGAGCACCCACGACCAGCGTCTGGCCGTCAGGCGTGAGCGCCAACGATTCGGCGAATAGATCGAGCGGAGTGGTGTCGAGCCCGCGTAGGCAGCCACGCTGCACGCCAGCCGACTCCTGGGTCCAACTTTCCACGCCGGGGCGTTTGATGAAAACCCGCACCGAGCCGATGCCGCCGAGACCGAAACCCATCGAACCGACGACGAACAGGTTCTCTTGCTCCGCCGCGGTTGCGACGCTCCACCCAAACAAGCCGTCGCCGCAGCTTTGCCCGGCAGGCGGCGTGTCGATCTCTTGCACGGTCGACCATTGATCCTCGGAGCGTTCGAACAACGCGACCGTTCCGAAAGGCGGGCCGCTCGACGGTGAGCCGACGAGCATGCGGTTGCCTACGATCGAGACGCTCGTTCCAAACAAAGCGTTCGGCTCCGGTCTCGGAGCCTTTAGGAACGCCTTGAGCTCGGTCGCGGCGCAAAAACCATCGCGGCAAACGCCTGCCGCGTCATTGCAGGCCGTGCCATCTGGAAGCGGGTTGTTGACGCAAACGCCGGCCTCGATGTCACAGGTCGCCGCCTGACAATCGCTCGCCGCGCCGCCGGCGCAGTCGTCGTCGGTGACGCAGAACGGAACAACAGTACCTCCGGTGCCACCGCCTCCCGGGTCGGACTCGCCGCTACCACCACAGGCGAGGAGCCCCAACGAAAGACCAATCAGCAACGAGCGAAACGGGAGCCAAGGAAGACGAGACATTACAACCTCCCCGCGAAGGGGCAAAAGAGATCCATCTCGGCATCATACATGGGCGGCTCTGCACTTCAAGACGCAGCGCGGCCCACCGGCGGGGAACCTCGGCGGCGGCTCGAAATTCGTGCGCAAGCTAACACTGCGCTCACATTGGAGC
>JBATLA010000377.1:0-3077 GCA_049669945.1 Polyangiales bacterium
CTTGGTGCCAACGGCGTCGAGCTGCTCGACGGACCGGAGGGCACGGGCTGGACGATCACGGACTGATGAGATTATCAGGGGCGACGCCCCGAATTCACCGAATTCAGGGTTTTGCGGGGGCTCGCGCTGACCTGAATCTGTCACTCGCGGGTTCGATATGTCACCCTGTAAATCCTTGGAGCATCGAGCTTTGACATCGTCTGTCCCAAAGCCGTTGGCGGAGGGCTCTCTGAGCGCTACCCCATTTGGCCACGTACTGCTGTCGATCCAGAAGAAGGGGCTGTCGGGCACCCTCGCCGTCTGGCCGGATGACGAGCGGCCGGGGCAAGACCGAATCCTGTTTCGAGCCGGTGCGCCCGCGGTGGGACGGTTCCTCGACCCGGCCGCAGACCTCGAGCGCGCAATGCTCAGTCTATTCCACCGGACTCAGGGGCCGTATGCATTCTACGAGGCCGACCTGGTGGGCGAAGGCCCGGGATCGCTGCGTGGGAGTGTCGACGTGCTCGCGCTGATCGCGAGCGCGTTGCGAGGCGATGTTCCAAAGGACGCGGTGACTCGCGTGATTCGCAAGCTCGGCCTCGAGCGGCAACGCGTGAAGAAGGGCGCGCCCCTGAACCGTCTCGGACTCCAGTCGAACGAGATGGCGTTCGTCGAGCTGATGCGCGCCGAGCCAGCCACCGCGGCGATCCTGATCGAACAGTTCGGGGATCCCAAGCTTGCACAGCGGATGCTCTACTTGTTGGCGGTTTCAGACTGTCTCGAGCCATACCGACCTGTTTCGCAGCAGAAGCTCAGAGCGGTTTCGTCGCAGGGCGCCGTTCGCAAGTCCACGCCACCCGCGCGCAAGTCGCAACGGTCGGATAGCGTACCGCCCCCGCCCAAACGAATTTCCTCGATACCTGGTAGACGTGACTCTCTCCTGCCAGGCGGCGACTCAGTGCTGCCCGCCTCGCTCAGCAACCTGCCACCAGCGAAGACCTTGTCGGGCGAAATCGTCGCTCCGCGCGAGATGCCACCTCCACCACCAGAAGGACTGAGCGAAGAGCACAGGAAGCGTTGGGACGAGGTCACGCGCGTCATCAGCATGATGGACCGGCAGAACTACTTCGAGATGCTGGGAGTGAGGGAGTCCTCCGACGGCAATACGATCCGCGGCAAGTACATGACCCTCGCGAAGAAGTGGCATCCCGACCGACTTCCTCCTGAGCTCACGCTGCTGCGCCCGTGGGTGGAAGAGATTTTCCACCTGCTGACCGTGTCCAACGACACGTTGAGCGACACGACGAAGCGCATCGCCTATCAGAAGACCGTGATGCAAGGGGGCGGAACGCCCGAGTCGGAGCGCAAGCTCAACGTGATGGTCGACGCGGCGATCAACTTCCAGAAGGTCGACGTTCTGGCAAAGCGCCGCCGGTACGACGAGGCGATCGAAATCTGCGACGGCGCGATGGCAGTCGTCCGCAAGGAGGCGGACTACCCGGCCATGAAGGCCTGGATTCTCCTCCTCCGGGATGGGGTCGAGGACGAAGAAGTCGCCGACGAAATCCGGAGCCTGTTGCGTACGACGTTCTCGCTCAATCCCGACCACGTGCACGGACACTTCACACGCGCGCACTTCCTGAAGCGCATGGGCGAACACGACAAGGCCCACAAGCACTTCAAGAAGGTCGCGAAGCTCGATCCGAAGAACCTCGAAGCACTGCGGGAGGTTCGTGTCGGAGAGATGCGCAAAGCCCGCGGTCGCTCTAGCGCTCCGCCGCCGCGCGGTGATAGCAAGCGTCCGAGTCTCTTCGGTAAGTTTTTTAAGAAGTAGGGTTTGAGCTTCTGGCGGCGGGGATCGCTGGAAACCTAGTTTGGTTTCGCTACATCCGACCCGCCCATCCCCACCCGTATGCTCAGTATCACTCTCACGCGAGTGAGCAGCGTGCCTCCGCGGCATTGCCTTGCAATGCCTTGGCGGCGCTACGCGCCGGGCTTCGCCCTGCGGGCTCGCGCGTCAGCGTCAGCGACGGAGCTACCTGGTATGCTCCGCGGTGTGAAGCTCAAGTTCGCACTTGCTGTCGTCATCGCCCTCCTCGCCGCTCTCGCCTGGACGTTCGCGAAGCGCCCCTTGCCGGTGCCCAAGGCGATGGGCCCGGTCTTGCCCGAGGTGGTGGCTGTCGAGGGGGTTTCGTTTTCGATCATTCGTGGCGCCGAGATGAGCAGCCAGGAAGGGTTCAGCGTGCGCGGGGGGTCCTTAATGAAGCCCTTCATAAGCGGTCTGGCGGCGTTCGTGGTCGAGCACCCTCGCGGACGCCTGTTGATCGACGCGGGGGTGGGCGAAGCCGTGCGAGCGCACTTGAGCACTACGCCATTCCTGTTGCGAACACTCGCCGAGCTGACGGTGAAGCTGCCGACGGTGGATGCGCTCGGTGGGCGCGGGCTCCAAGCGACAGATGTCGAGGGAATCGTACTCACGCATTCGCACTGGGACCACGTCAGCGGCCTGGCGGATCTACGCGGCGTGCCGGTGTGGATCACGCCCGAGGAGCTGGCGCACGCGCGCTCGGATGACGAAGGCGGAAAGCTGTACCGGCAACTCGAGGCCGAGGGCCCCTTCGAGCTGCGCGAGCTGAGCTTCGCCGGCGAAGCGTTCGGCCCGTTCGAGAGGAGCCATGACTTCTACGAAGACGGCAGCGTCGTCATCGTTCCCATGCCGGGGCATACACCGGGTTCCGTCGGCGTGTTCGTCACGGACGCTGCCGGCAAGCGGGCCTTGATCATTGGCGACACCTCATGGGCCAAAGAGGGCGTCGACTGGCCGGCAGAAAAACCCTGGCTCGCCCGGCGGATGGTGGACCACGACGCGTCGCAGGTCCGCGAGCAACTGGTGTTGCTCCATCAGCTTCAGGGCGCGAACCCGGAGCTGCTGATCGTGCCCGCACATGACGCCAGGGTGCACGAGCGAATCGCCGACTTCTGACACTGGCGCTGAACGCTGAACGCTGACGCTGACGCTGACGCTGACGCTGACGCTGACGCTGACGCTGACGCTGACGCTGACGCTGACGCTTACGCTGACGCTGACGCTGACGAAG
>JBATLA010000378.1:0-8723 GCA_049669945.1 Polyangiales bacterium
GCCTCGAGTGCTTCGCTGTGGGTGGCGATGCCAGCCGAATCATTGGCCTCGATGGCCTCACGGAGCGACTTCACCTTGCCCTCGACTTCGGCCACCTTGTCGGCAGGCAGCTTGTCTTTGACCTCGCCGAGCGCTTTCTCGACGCCGTACGCGAGTTGGTCCGCCTTGTTGCGTGCCTCGACCTCGTCGCGCCGCTTGCGGTCGTCCTCTTCGTGGGCCGCCGCGTCCTCGACCATCTTGTCGATCTCGTCGTCCGAGAGGCCGCTGTTCGAGGTAATGGTGACCTTCTGGTCCTTCCCGGTCGCCTCGTCCTTGGCAGTCACCGACAAGATACCGTTGGCATCGATGTCGAAGGTGACCTTGATTTTCGGAATCCCTCGCGGCGCCGGCATAATGCCTTCGAGGTGGAAACGGCCGAGCGTGCGGTTGTTGCTCGCCTCGGCGCGCTCGCCCTGAAGAACGTGAATCTCGACCTTGGTCTGGCTGTCCTCGGCCGTGGAGAACACCTCTTCCTTGCGACTCGGAATGGTGGTGTTGCGCGGGATGAGCGCTGTCATGACGCCGCCGAGAGTCTCGACACCCAAGCTGAGTGGCGTGACGTCGAGGAGGACCATGTCCTGCACGTCGCCTGAGAGAACGCCCGCCTGGACCGCCGCGCCGAGCGCCACGACCTCGTCGGGGTTCACGCCCTTGTGAGGCTCCTTGCCAAAGAACTTGGTCACGGCCTCCTGCACCGCGGGCATGCGGGTCGAGCCGCCGACCAACACGACCTCGGCGATGTCCGAGGCGGTCTTACCGGCATCGGAGAGCGCCTTCTTACAGGGCTCGAGGGTCCGCTGGACCAAGTCGTCGATCATCGACTCGAGCTTCGCCCGCGTGAGCCGGATGTTGAGGTGCTTCGGGCCCGAGGCGTCCGCTGTGAGGAACGGAAGGTTGACGGTCGTCTCGAGCTTCGTGCTGAGCTCGATCTTGGCCTTCTCTGCTGCATCCTTGAGGCGCTGGACGACCATCTTGTCGCCGCTCACGTCGATGCCGGTGTCCTTTTTGAACTCCGCCTCGAGGTAGTCGATGATGCGCATGTCGACATCGTCACCACCGAGGTGCGTGTCACCGTTCGTGCTCACGACATCGACGACCTTGTCGCCCACCTCGAGGATCGAGATGTCGAACGTGCCGCCGCCGAAATCGTAGACCGCGATGAGGTGGTCCTGCGTCTTGTCGAGACCGTAGGCCAAGGCAGCCGCAGTCGGCTCGTTGACGATGCGCTTGACGTCGAGACCGGCGATCTTCCCTGCGTCCTTGGTGGCCTGACGCTGCGAATCGTTGAAATACGCTGGAACGGTGATGACCGCGTCCGTGACAGGCTCGCCGAGGTAGTTCTCAGCAGCCTTTTTCAGCTTGCGGAGCACCTGCGCCGAAACCTCGGGCGGAGAGAGCTTCTTTCCGCGCACCTCGAAGCCGGCATCGCCGTTCTCACGTTGGATCACCTTATAGGGGATGCGTCCCACTTCCTCGCCGAGCTCGTCGAACCGACGGCCCATGAAACGCTTGGTCGAGTAGACAGTGCCTTCAGGGTTGGTAATGGCTTGCCGCTTGGCGATTTGACCGACGAGCACCTCGCCCTGGTCGTCCCACGCGACTACCGACGGAGTAATCCGGTCACCCTCCTCGTTGACGATGACTTTCGGGTCCTTCCCCTCCATCACCGCGACGACGGAGTTGGTCGTCCCAAGGTCGATGCCGATAATCTTTCCCATGTTTTTCAGTCTCCTTCTGCCTCCGAGCTGTCGTCGGAGTGAGGCCAACCTAACCATGACAGAGGCCCCGTCAAGGCATTCGGGCAACCGAAAACGAGCGAGAAATTAGCCGGCGATGCGCTGCCGCAACGCTGCGACGTCATCGCTCTCCGCTAGGACGATCAGCGAGTCTCCGGCGTGTAGGACCTGTTCGCTACCGGGATTGTAGACGTAGTCCCCATCGGCCCGGTGAACCGCCACGACGAGCGCGCCTGCTTCGCGCAGGCTGGTCTCGGCGAGCCGCTTGCCAACGAGAGGGCTCGACTCGGGAACGTCGATCGCCTCGATCCCGACGCTGATCCCGCTCCCGAACTGCACGATTCGGTCGAGGAAGGCCACGGTCTTGGGGCTGACCATCTCGCTGAAGAGGCGGACGCCACCGATGTAGTTGGGTGCGACGACCGCGTCTGCACCGGCACGGCGAAGCTTGCGCTCGGTCGACGGCTCGATCGACTTGGCCACGATTCGTGCAGTCGGATTGAGTGCGCGCGCGCTGATCGTCACGAATAGGTTGGATTTGTCGTCATTCAGCGCTGAGATGACACCCCGCGCGCGCTCGACGCCGGCAAGCTCGAGGACGTGGTCGTCAGTCGCGTCGCCGACGACGTAGAGGAGCTCTCCCTCGAACTCCTCGTCGAGCTCCTCGAGCAGCTCCCCTTGGGCGTCGACGACGACGAATGGAATGCCGACCGCCTTGAGCTCGGTCGCGATGTGCCGGCCCGTGGTGCCAATTCCACAGACGATGACGTGTTCACTCAGTGTTCCGATTGCCCTTTGCATCCTTCTGCGCCTCAGAACTCCCTGTAAATCACCTTCTACGATCAAAGCCGTGAGACTTGAAATGAAATAAAGCAAGGTGCCGCTGCCGAGAATTATCAACGCCACCGTCACGGCGCGCGCCTCGGCCATCTCGTTCATGCCCTCGAGCGTCTCGGCAAAGCCGACCGTCGAGAGCGTAATGATCGTCATGTAGAGACACTCGGACCACGCCCAGCGGCCGTCGCCGACGGCGTAGTATGCCGTCGCCCCCATGAGCACCACACCGCCCATGACGCCCGCTGCCGAGACCAAGCGGCTGTACGCATCCCGCCTCGACCTGAAGAAGAGAAGCCTCACTTGGGCGTAGTTGGCGTCATGCGCGGATCCAAGTCAACCCCTTGACCACGCCGACGCGGACGGGCACAACCGGGCGCGGTGAGTCCTTCGGAAGACACGCGCCGGGCGGGGCGCGGTTTGGTGTCGATCGCCGGCGCCAAGGGCTACTTCATTCTCACCAGCTACGCGGTTCAGCTGCTGCTGCCGAGAATCTTCGGAGAGGCAAAGGAGTTCGGTCTCTACTCCGCCACGATGAGCGGCGTCGCGATTCTCACCAATGTGCTGATCGTGGCGACGATCCAGTCCGTCTCGAAGTTCACGAGCGAAGACGAAAGCAGGGCCGACGTGGCGCTCCGTCAGGGACTTCGGATTCAGGCGCTCGTCGGCGGCGTGTTGGCGCTCGGACTGTTCCTGCTTGCCCCCGCGATTGCTCGTGTGTTGCTCGACGCCCAGCTCACCCCACTGTTGCGGGTCGCGTCGGTGGTGGTCTTTGCATACGCCCTCTACGCGGCTGCGGTGGGAAGTCTCAACGGCAGGCACCTGTTCGGGCGCCAGGCGCGTCTCGACGTCACGTTTTCGACCCTCCGAACGACGGGCATCCTCGGCGGCGCGGCTCTCGGATTGGGCGCGATCGGCGCGGTCGCCGGTTTCGCCACGGCAGCCACGACCATCGTCACGATCAGCCTCATTTGGATTGGGTTTGGCAAGGCAGGAGAGCCCGGGGAGAAGATCAAACGCAGCCGATGGCTCGGCTTCATGGCACCGATCTGGACCTACCAGATTTGCCTCAACGGTATTCTATTGATCGACCTTCAGGTGCTGAAGCGAACGGCCACCGAACTCGCATTGACGGGCTCTGGCACAGCCCAAGCCGCGGTCGACCTCGCCAACCAATACGTCGGCTACTATCGCGCAGCGCAGACGTTCGCGTTCGTCCCCTACCAGCTCATCATCTCGATGACCTTCATCGTGTTCCCGATGATCAGCAAGGCGACGAGCCTCGGTGACCAGGACGCCGCCAAGTCCACGATTCAACACGCGATGCGCCTGTCGCTCTTGCTCCTCTTGCTAGTCGCTGCACCCACTTCCGGCGCCGCGGAAGGGGTCATGCGGATCGCGTACCCGACCGAATACCTGGTCGGCGCATCGGCACTCGGCATCTTGGTATTCGGGGTCGCCGCGTTCGCCCTCTTTGCCGTCGCCGCGACTGCAATCAGCGGCGCGGGCAAGCCTTCCGCCGCTGCCGCGATTGCCGGTGTCGCCCTTGTGACCGTGGTCGTGGCGAACCGTGTGTTGCTCATGCGCGCGGGGCTCGGTGAACGAACCCTAGAGGCTGCCGCAACGGGCACCTCCATCGGGATGGGTGTAGCCCTGGTTCTCTCGGCGTGGGTGCTCTACCGGCAGTTCGGTGTGTTCATCCCGGCGGTGACATGGGTCCGAACGGGGCTCGCGGCGGGCGCCGGATTTGCGGCAGCTCGAGCGGTCCCCCACGATTCGATCGTGCTGGCGCTCGTAGCGCTCGCCGCGGGTTTCGTCACCGCGTTGGCGGTGCTCGTGGTGACCCGAGAGATCGGCACGGAAGATTGGCAGGCCCTACGGCGAGTGGTCCGGCGAGACTAGCCTTCGCGGAGATAGTGGCCGCTTCTGCCACCCTGCTTCTCGAGCAGCACCACCTCTTCAATCGCCATGCCTTTGTCGATCGCCTTGAGCATGTCGTAAAGGGTCAACGCCGCAACCGTGACCGCCGTGAGGGCCTCCATCTCGACGCCGGTACGGTCGGCGCAGCGGACAGACGCCTCGATCGCGAGCCGTTCGTCGTCACTCGAAGGCTCGAACGACACCTCGCAACCGGTGATGGCCAGCGGGTGACAGAGCGGAATGAGCTCTGATGTGCGCTTGGCGGCCTGGATCCCCGCAATGCGCGCGGTCGCCAACGCGTCGCCCTTGGGGACCTGCCCGGACAACAACACTCGCCTCGTCTCAGGCTGCATCCGCAGTGTGGCGCGCGCTCTCGCTTCGCGGGTGGTCTTGGCTTTCCCCGCCACGTCCACCATGCGCGCCTGGCCCTTGCGGTCCAGATGTGTGAGCTCGTCGTCTTGGTCCATCAATCGGGGTGCGGCGCTTCGTAGCTCGCGCGCGGGGGGATCGTAGCCGTCCCGGCCATTCGAGCAATCAGCTCGACTCGTGAATGCACACCGAGCTTCGAAAAGATTCGCTTCAGATACGTGTTGACCGTCGAAACGGTGAGCCCGGTTTCCGACGCAATGTCACGGGTGCTCGACCCGGCCACCAAGAGCGAGACGACATCTCGCTCTCGGGGGGTAAGCGGCGCTCGGCGCAATGTCTGCTCCACCGCTTCGCCGGGTCGCCGGCTGCCCTCGTCCACGAGGCGGTCGGCGCACCCGAGGCCCCGCGCATAAATGCGCGACGCCCACTTGAGCACTTCGAGCTCCTTGCCCACTGGAGCGTCTCCGACGATCTCGAGGTGAAGTGTCCCGACAGCAGTCCGGCCTCGGCGAAGGGGCAAGGAGATCGTCGGCTCGCTCGCGGTCAGCGCGGCTTCACTGCTGAGCGATTCGACCTCGGGACGCTCGAGGCGGAACGAATGAGCGCCGACCAGACCCGCGAGCAAGGTCGCGCCGCGCTGAGGATATGTGCGGACGGGGTCGAGCTCCGCGAGGTGCTCGGCGATGTCCATCAGCTTTTCGCTGGTTGTCACAGCCGTGTCCTGGTCTTCGATCAGGCTGGAAAACCCAATTAAAGTCAACCCTTGGGATCCCAGACGAAGGATGCTCGATGGATTGCGGTCAGGTCGAAGCCATAAACCAAGTCCGCTGCGCGAATCGGAGCCGAGGTGGGGGTCAAGCCAAGCGAGTGGGCGAGGCCCCCAATGACCTCTTCCGGTTGACGGCCAGCCTCTCGAAGCGCCTCGATCGGGCTCGCACCGAAGCGTTTGGAAAGGCGCCGGCCGTCGCGATCGACCACCAGGCCCACGTGAGCAAAGCGGGGCACCGGCTTGCCGAGCGCGCGGTAGAGGGCGATCTGTCGAGGGGTCGAGGAGAGCAGATCCGCGCCGCGAATGACTTCGGTGATCTTGGCATCGGCATCGTCAACCACGACCGCGAGCTGGTACGCCCAGGTGCCGTCCGCACGACGTAGAACGAAGTCGCCGCCGAGAGCGCCCGGTGGCTGGGAACCAAAAACGAGATCGTCGAAGCCTGGAGAGGGCGCCTCGAAACGAAAGCGAAGCGCTGCAAGCCGATCCGATCTCGTCACTCCCGCCCGGCACGTCCCAGGATAGCGCGGCCCTTCGCCATCGTGCGGGGCGCTCGCGATCTCCGCGATCTCTCTTCGAGAGCAGGTGCACGGATAAACGAGCCCTGCTTCTCCAAGCTCGCTGAGGGCCTGCTCGTAGGCGGCGTCTCGCGTCGACTGCCAGGTTGGGCCCTCATCCCAATCGAGACCGAGCCATTCGTGATCCCTGCAGATCGCGTCTGCTGCGCCAGAAACCACGCGCGGACGATCGATGTCTTCGATCCGCATGACGATTTCGCCGCCCTGCTGCCGCGCTCGGAGCCATGTCACCAACGCGGTGCGCGCGTGCCCGAAGTGCATCTTGCCCGTCGGTGAGGGAGCGAAGCGCGTCCGATACGGGGTGGCCACCCTTCTCCTTTATACGACTTGCGCGCAGGCGGCCATGCAGTGCATCTTCCGGCCGTGCGGGGACGAACCGATGTGTGCGGGTGCTTTCCGACCGGGCGCCACTACCCCGGGATCGCCGATCTGATCGCCGATGCCATTCAGAACGTCGAGGGCTTGTGCCAGGAGTTCGAGCCAGGCTCTTCCTGGGAGAACATCCCGGTCGTCGTGATCGACTTCGAAACGACCGGGCGGGATGCCGAGACGGACCGTGTCATCGAGGTCGGACTCGTCACCTTCGAGAAGGGCAAAGTCGCGCACAGAGAGAGCCTTCTGGTCAACCCGGGCATCCCGGTGCCGGAGGAGTCGCGTGCGATTCACGGCATCACCGACGAAGAGCTTGCCGGCGCGCCTGACTTCGCGACCGTCATGCCGCGAGTGCTCGAGCTCCTGCAGGGGAAGCTGCCCGTCGCGTACAATGCCTCGTTCGATCGCGGCTTCCTCCTCGCTGAGATAGAGCGCGCGGCCCCCGAGGGCATGACGCCGGGCGACATGCCGCCAGCGGCGCGCGATGACGTGGTCTGGGTCGACCCACTGGTGTGGGCGAGAGAGATCCTCAAGGAGCTCAAGAGCCGCCGGCTCGGCGACGTCACCAAGCACCTGAGCATCCCGCTCGAACAGGCGCACCGCGCAGCCGGCGATGCGGAAGCGACGGGGCGTGTGTTGCTGGCGTTGGCGCCGCAAATGCCGCGCGTCTACGGCGAGCTCATTCGGCTACAGAAGCGGTACGCTGCTTTTCAAGATGCCGAGCTCGCCGCGTGGAAACGCTTTCGGTGAGCCCCCGCATCACCAAATCCCGGTTGATCTGGGTGCCGTTCGCGCTGATGGCCATCGGGAGCTGGGCCCCGGTCCTCCTAATGGGCTCACAGGGAATCACCTGGGCTGGGGCAGCGGGGCGCGCCGTCGCCATCTGGTACACGGTGCCAGCCTTGATCGCCGTGCTGTTGGTGCAAGGTCCGTGGCTCAAGCAACCAATCTTCGAGCCGCTGGGTATTCGACTCAAGGTGAACCGATGGTGGGGCATCGCGTGGCTGCTCCCGGTCGTGGTCCTGGTGCTCGGCATGCTGTTCACCTGGCTCGCAGGATTCGAGCCAGTGCTCAGCGTGGAACAACTGATCGAAAACAAGCGAAGCATCGTGCCGACGGAGCAACTGGCGGAGTTCAACCGCCGTGTCCAGGAGAGCCGGCCGCCCCACCCGTTCATGCTGATCGTTTGGGGCATGCCCGCCGGCCTCACCTTCAACCTGATCCCAGGGATGTGCGAAGAGGTCGCGTTTCGCGGGTACTACTTTCGCGAAATGCCGGGCGGGTTCTGGGCTCGGTCCACGAAGATTGGGCTCCTGTGGTGGCTCTGGCTTGCCCCCTCGATCGCGCTCGGCAATCTGTACGGTGCGCCCGGCCTTTGGAGCGTCGCGTTGGCCCTACCTTGGTGCGTCGTTGCCTCGTGGGTCCTGGTTTACGTCCGCGTCCGGAGCGAGTCCGTCATCGCGTCCGCGATCGCGCGCGGCACGATGATCGCGCTGACCGCGGCTGCGCACGACTTGACGTTCGGCACCCCGACGTGGATCGCGCCGTTCTACGGCCTTGCAGGAATTGGGGCGCTCGGCGTGGTTTGGTTAGCGTTCTGGTGGCACGACCTGAATCGCGCTGAGGCGCGACTCACGACGGCGTAAGAGGAGCGAGTTGGGAAACACGCCGAAGTTGGGCTTGCATGATCGCTACGGGGGCTTTGCGCTGGTGACCGGCGCAGCCCGCGGGATCGGACGCGCCTTCGCCGAGTATCTCGCCGCGAACGGATTCGACGTTCTGTTGGTTGACCGGGAAGCGGAAGAAACGAAGGCGCTCGCCGAGGCGCTACGAGCGGAGCACGGAATCGACGCGCAAGCGCTCGTTTGCGATCTAACGGCACCCGGACTCGTCGAGAATGCCCAGCGCTGGGCCGCGACCTACGAGGTCGGACTCTTGGTCAACAACGCAGGCATCTCGCCTCTCGATCCGTTCCTCGAGATCCCGCTCGATACACACCTGGAAACCCTCGAGCTCAACTGCCGGGCCACGCTCGTGCTGACACACGTCTTTGGGAAAGCCATGTCCGCGCGAGGTCGGGGCGGCATCGTGATCGTCTCGTCGGCT
>JBATLA010000379.1:0-1854 GCA_049669945.1 Polyangiales bacterium
GCAGCGAGGAAACCGCCGAGGCCCGTGAGGAGCCGGCCGACTCCGGACGCCCAGCCAGCGACGTGCCGGAAACGGAAGCCGCATCTGAGTCTGCCCCCGAACCCTCCGAAGACACGGAGAAAAAGACTGCGGACAAGGCCCCCGAGCCCCCAGTCGAAGCCGAGCAGCTGTAGCGAAACGGATACACCTTCGCCGCTTGGGGTGGCGCAAGGTGTGCGCATGACCTACCGTCCTGGCCTCTTGATGCTTATCGGGAGTAGGTCATGCGTATCGCACTATTGGTCATCGCCGTCGTATTCGTCAGTGCGTGGCACTCGCATTCGGAAGCGGGTCCCTCGTTCAACGAACCCGTGCCCGCGCAAGCCGCGCAGAGCATCGACTACCGTGCCGTCGTGGGTGACCACCCGACCTCGCTCGCGCTCGCGCGCGCCATCGACGCTCGCCTGATCGTTCGCGAGAGCCGCGCGGGCACACCGATTCACGTCCAGCACTGCCGGGTCGTCGAAGGTGGATGCCGCGCACGCGTCGCCAAGTTGTCGCGACTGATTACGGAGAGCAGCAACCGCGCGGGTGTCGACCCGTTCCTCACCGCGGCCATCGCGATGCGCGAGTCGGGACTCAACCCGCTCGCGGTGAGCCCTGTCGGCGCGCGCGGAGTCGTGCAGCTGAACCCGAAGTATCGAGGCAAGACGGTTCCGTTCGTCTACAACGAGAGTTACCGCGAACAATGCAGCCGCCGCCCGGGGGCCTGTCAGCGTGAGGTCTTGGAAGCGGGGCTCGGCCTCTACCAGTGGGCGGTCGGCCGCTGCGGCGGGGACGTGGAGAAAGGCCTCGCCTGGTACAACTCGGGCCGATGCGACAAGCAAAATGGCTACGCCTCATCGGTACTGAGGGAGCGCCGGCGACTACTCCGTCTCGCCAAGGGCGCCGATCCTGCTCAGGCTGCCGTCTTCCTGAATTAAGTCCCTGATTTCTGCGAAACGATGAGTCGCTCGAAGGCCTGGCCGAGTGCTTCTGCGACCCGCTCGATCGCGCTGCTATCGGGCGTCGGATCGTTGGCACAGAGGACCCCCACCATTCGTGCGCCGATGAGGACCGGCACGATGACGACCTCCCGTCCCTGACTGCCAAACACGGCCCGAAACAGGTGGTCTGCGGCGGTCTGGCCGTAGGCGCCGCGGAAGGCCTTGCCGCTGTGAAGGACCTCGTTGAGGACCGATGGATTGCTCGCGGGCACCCAGAGGCTGCGAATGCTCGCGCTCGTCACGTCTTCACCGGCGCCGTCCCACCCCCGAAACACGCCCTTGCGAAGGGCAAGGAACGCGGCGCCCCGGGACATCGTCGAACACGCCTGGCACGCCACCCGAACTGCGTCGTCGCGGGTCTCAGCGCGCCCGAGCTCGATGATGTGCGCGTCGATCACAGAGTCGGAGACGGCCGGGGGTCGAGTCGTCGATGGCCAGACCGAGCGGTGCAACGGCGGTGGTGCAGGAGATGGCGGTGGCTCGCTCGGCGTGGTCGATACCGTTGGCAATGGAACGTGGCTCGACTTCGGCGTGAGCGAGACGTCGCGTTCGGTTGCCGAACGGCTCCATGCGCGATCCCATTCCGGGCTCGCCGTCGACGCGAAGCCGGCGCGTGGGGGCTCCAAGTCGTCGAGGGTTTCCTGGGGTCCGGCGTCTTTTTCCTGTACCAAAGGCACGACACCGCTCGGCATGCGCGAGCGCGGGACCGCCACGGGATTGCTCACCATGGTTGGTCGGGCGGGCGGATACGCGCGATCGATCGCGGAGAGCAAGTCGGATAGCTTGGCCACGGTCGGTAGGATGCGGCCGCCGAGCGCAACGCTTAGCC
>JBATLA010000380.1:0-2416 GCA_049669945.1 Polyangiales bacterium
TAGTGGGGCACGCTAGACTCGAACTAGCGACCTCACCCTTATCAGGGGTGCGCTCTAACCACCTGAGCTAGTGCCCCGTGTATTCTCGCAAATTGTCAAAGAGCGTCAGAAGCCGTGTTTCAGGAACCGTTTTCGAAGCTGCTTCGGGCCTAAGCCCTCAGAACTACTTCGTTTTGTTGGTTCCCGTCCCCAACTTCCTCCGCAAACGGACGCCTTCTTTAGCGGCCTTGCCGGAACCGGTCAAGCACTTTGATCGAAAAAGGCATCCGACCCCCGTTGCCACCAATTCCCCTGCTCAAAACAGGGTCTGACGCCTCGGTGCAAGTGCCTGGAATCATTGAATCACGTAGTACGCGCCAAGGATGCCGAACATCTCTTCCTCGGTGGTCACGCCGCCCCAAACCGGGCAGGCGTCGCACACGCCGCCCTCGCCACAGATCGAGTCGTCGCCCTCGCAAGCCGTCCCCTGATTGGGACCACCGAAGCAGGCTCGCTCATCGGGCTCGCAGCCGCACGCGCCGACGAAGTCGTTGGCAGCGCCGAACGCGCAGGTATTCGCATCGGGCCGCTCGGAGTGCTTCCGCACTTCTTCGGTGTTCGTCTCGCCGTTGTCCCAGATCGCGCAGTAGCGGAACGTGCGATCGTCTTGCGCGGGGCTGTCGAGGAGCTCGAGGTTGTTCGCGTCGTCGAAGCGTTGGTAGAGCGGGTCCTGGTAGAAGAAGCTTCGGTAGTCGGGCTCGCGGTCCGGTGCTGCGCAACCGGGACCGGCTTCGCACGGCTCATTTGGCGGATACCAGATGCGGAAGTCACGTCCGAACTTGTGGGTGTGCGAGGACAAGGTCAGCAAGCGCGAGCCGACGGGCAACGTGAATGTCGCGCAGGACTGGCTGCTGGTGAACGGCGGGACGACGCCCATCGCGAAGATGTCATCGAGCACGGTCAGATCCTCGCGTCGATGCTGCCGGTCCTCCTCAGCAATGTACGTGAAGTTGATGTACTGCGCGACCGTCGTGTCTTCCTTGGTCAGATTGAACGAGTGGCTGTTCCAAATCGTGAATCCAATCAGCGGCATCACACCATAGACGCCCTCCGGGTAGTCTTCGACGAAGGTCGCCTCCTGGGCGACGGCGATGTTCTGCCGCGTCGTGGCCTGACCGAAGAAGCCTAGAATCGTGCCCAACGCGCGAGGGCCGTTCGGATAGCCGGTGCAACCGAGTGCGGTAGTCGGCGCAGTTGCGCAGGTGCTGCCCTCCCCACACATCCCTGCGACCGTCGGATCGCAAGGCATGCCGTCGCTGTCGCCGTCCAAGCACTGCCATTCCTTCCAAACCTCGTTCTTGGGGTCCCACTGCTGCGGCGAGTCTTCCGGCGGAATGTAGGACTCGACGATGCTGTGGTGCGACTGGGGATCCTGGGCCAGCAGCATGCTGGAGTAGCCAAAGCATTGCCGGCTCGGTCCGCCATACGCCTCTGGACAAGGCAACCTGGCCGACTCGGGCACACGGTCGCTGTGGTCGTGATAGGTGACGTAGCAAACTTCGTCCTCCGACTGCGCGGGTAGCGTCCAGCCACCGGAGAAAAACTGAATCCCTCTGTCTGCCGCGGGCGCCGGCAAGGGCGGAATCTTGTTGGGGCTCGGGTCGAGTGATTCGCCGCAGCCGAGCACGTCTGGCGCGCCGCTTACGACACCGACGCGCGGCGCGCCACCACGAATCCATGCGCGCAGCACTTCGAGCTCGTCCTCGCTGAGCTCGTCGGCGGAAGAGGGCATCGGGCCACCCGAAATGCCGCGCTCGGTCAAATCGGTGCCAAGCGTCTTGGCCGCGATCTTGAGGTAGAGCACACTTCGCTCTTCGTCTGCCGGGAAGACCAGCGCCATGTCGGCGGTGCTGGCCGCGACGTTCACCACATTCTCGTAGAAGCTGTCGGGGCGAAGGTCGAGACCTGCAGCCGCTTCATCAGGGTCAGCGCCGTGACAGGTGCTCGCGGTGCAACCGCGCGTGTCCAAGATGGACTGGACGACGGTGAGGGTGCTGTTGGCGTTGCACTTCTCCGAACTGGAGGCGTCAGTGCCGCAGGCGGCGAGCAGGAAAAGGGGCAGTGCGTAAGAAAGTGCCTCGAGGCGGCGCATGGGTCGTCTCCTTCAGTCCACAAACGGGTAAAAGTGGACGCTCGGGGATAACCGTATCGGCCGCGGAGGTCAACGGAGACGTACTGATTCGTTTGATTTCGGCGCACGAACAATGTCGAGTCGTTCGCGGTAGTGCGCGAGGCAGCGGGCCATCGCGTCCTCGGGTGTGACGACAGGCTCGTAGCCGAAGTCGCGCTCGGCGGCATCGCTGCTTGGGCGGTGGGAGATCGCGAGCTTGCGAATCTCGTGTGGAGAGAAGAACGGCGCCGGCAGACCAATCCGGAA
>JBATLA010000381.1:0-6020 GCA_049669945.1 Polyangiales bacterium
CTTCGTTTGCGTTGATCTTCACCGCGATCGTGCCGGCAATCGATCACATGAACTATCCGGTGTTCCTGATCGGTTGGCCGTTGAGCCTCGTGAGCAACACGTTCTTCCCGATCGAGCCCGAGAGCCCGGCGCTTTGGGCGTTGATGCAACTCAATCCGATCTACCATCTTGCCGAGTGCGCGCGCGGTTTGCTGGTCCTCGGCGATCCCGGCCCGCACCTCCTCGGCCTGGTCGGATCGAGCGTCATTTGGCTTGTCCCGAGCACTCTCCTGGCGGTCCGGCTCACCCGCCGGCGAGTCCTCGGTCATTGACCTTCGGCAACCCGGCAAATTATCTTTTAGATCAATGGGTTAGCGGCCAACTCAGCCCTTGCGTTGCACCCCCTTCAAGGCTAGAAAGCCAAGCATGGTTGACACCCCCGCCGCGGACCCGAGGCCGGCCGCGACTGACTACGATCAGAGCGCGATTCAGGTGCTCGAGGGGCTCGAAGCCGTACGCAAGCGCCCCGGGATGTACATCGGTGATCCGCACGACGGCACCGGGCTCCATCACCTGGTTTGGGAAGCCGTCGACAACGCGGTGGATGAGCATCTCGCGGGCCACTGCGATCTAGTGCAGGTGATCGTTCACTCCGAAGGCTCGATCACGGTGATCGACAACGGCCGCGGCATTCCGGTGGGCATGCATGACAAGGGAGTCAGCGCAGCCGAGGTCGTGATGACGCAGCTTCACGCGGGCGGGAAGTTCAACAGCGACAGCTACTCCGTGTCAGCTGGGTTGCATGGCGTCGGTGTCAGTGCGGTCAACGCGGTGAGCGAATGGCTCAAGATGGAGATCCGCCGCGAAGACAAGCTCTGGTTTCAAGAGTACGCGCGCGGAGTGCCGCAGGCGCCGCTCGCGGCCATCGGTCACAGCAAGAGGAACGGCACCAAAGTGACGTTCAAGCCGGACCCTCAGATCTTCACCATGACGGACTTCAGTTTTGAAGTTCTCAACAACCGGCTGCGCGAGATCTCATTTCTCAACGCCGGCCTCGAGGTCGTGCTCGAAGACGAGCGCGGCGAAGGCAAGAAAGTCACCCACAAGTTCGAGGGCGGCATCCGGGAGTTCGTCGAGGCCCTCAACAAGAAGAAGACCCCGCTCCACGACTCGGTCATCTATCTTCACGCGGTCAAAGACGGAGTCGACATCGAGATCGCGATGCAGTGGAGCGATTCGTACAACGAGTCGATCTTTCCGTACACGAACAACGTGTTCAACCGTGACGGCGGCACGCATTTGACGGGGCTCCGGACGGCGCTCACCCGCGTCATCAACCAGTACGGCTCGCGCGAGAAGCTCCTCAAGGACCTGAAGAACCCGCTTGGCGGGGACGACGTCCGCGAAGGGCTCACGGCGATCATTTCGGTCAAGCACCCCGATCCGGCATTCTCTTCGCAGACGAAGGACAAGCTCGTTTCGAGCGAGGTGAAGGGCATCGTCGAAAGCGTCCTCAACGAGAAGCTGAGCGCGTATCTGGAGGAAGACCCGAAGTCAGGCAAACGCATCGTCGAAAAGGCGGTTCTGGCGGCGCGCGCGCGTGAGGCGGCGAGGCGCGCTCGCGAGATGGTGCAGCGCAAGGGTGTACTCGACGCAAGTACGCTGCCTGGCAAGCTCGCTGACTGCCAGAGCAAGGATCCAAGCGAGAGCGAGCTCTACATCGTCGAGGGCGATTCGGCCGGCGGCAGTGCGAAGCAGGGCCGTGACCGGCGCTTCCAGGCCATCCTCCCACTTCGCGGCAAGATCCTGAACGTCGAGCGCGCCCGGTTCGAAAAGATGCTCTCGAGCGCCGAGATCGGCACGCTCATCACGGCGCTCGGGTGCGGCGTCGAGGGCGGTGACAACTTCGACATCGACAAGCTCCGCTACCACCAGGTCATCATCATGACGGATGCTGACGTCGACGGCTCACACATCCGTACGCTCTTGCTGACCTTCTTCTACCGGCAGATGCCGAAGCTGATCGACAACGGCTACCTCTACATCGCGCAGCCGCCGCTCTACAAAGTGAAGAAGGGCAAGAAGCTCCGCTACCTCCAAGACGACGAGGCCTTGCGCTCGTTCTTGATCGAGACCGGCACGGATCACGTTCGCCTGAGCATGGCGGAGGGGAGCACTCAGCTCACCGGCGAGCCGCTCCGGAATCTCGTCAAAGATCTCTCTCGTTTCCGGCTCTTGCTCGAGAACATCGGTCACCGCGTCGATCCGCTCGTGGTCGAGGGGTTGATCACCGCTACCGACCTCCGAGTCGAGGATCTGGCCGACAAGGGCAAGATCGAGGCCGCGCTCGAGACGCTCGAAGCCTATGTCCATTCCAAGCGGGAGGGCGAGCTGAGCGCGACTATCGAGCAGGATGAGGAGCACGATCGTCAGCGGGTCGTGATCGAAACCCAAGACGGCGTGAGCCGACGCATCACGACCGTCGATTTCGATTTCCTATCCGCGGGCAACGTCTCCGAGCTCCGCCAGATCCATCAGGGGATTCGGGCGCTCGGGGAGCCGCCGTTCGTCGTCACGATGCTGGACAAAGACGGCAGGCCGAGTGGCGATCCGACAGAGGTCCCCGACATCGAGTCGTTGTGGTTGAACATGGAGGCCCGCGCGCGCAAGGGCCTAGGAATTCAGCGTTACAAGGGCCTCGGCGAAATGAATCCCGACGAGCTGTGGGAGACCACCATGGATCCGGACATGCGCACGCTGTTGCAGGTCCGCATCGACGACGCTCTCGAGGCTGAAGAGCTCTTCAGCGTGTTGATGGGCGACCAGGTCGAGCCGCGCCGCGCGTTCATCGAGAGCAACGCGCTCAACGTGAAGAACCTCGACATCTGAACTCAGCTCGCGCGGAGTGATCGACGCAGGAGCGCGCGGATGGCGGACTCGACTCGGGGAACCTCCTCGACGAGCTCCTCGACGAGTGTCCGGACCTCGGCCATGTCTTGTTGTTCCTCGATTGCGCCGAGCAGCGTGCCCGCCCGCATCGCGCCGATCTGCTTGCTCGCGCCCTTCATCGAGTGCGCGAGCGAGCGCACCTCGTCCGTGTCGTTGGCTACAGCTGCAGTCCCGAGCTTCTTCGTGACGTCCTTGAGCTGGTCGACGTAGCTCCCCATCACGTCGCGAATGAAATCGTCGTCTTCTCCATCGAGCGACACCAAGCGGCGAACCATGTCGAGGTCGAGCGCCGACGGGGGCGGCAGGCTAGACACGGGCCGCATCGATCGCTTGTTGTTTATCGGGACCCAACGTTCGATCGTCTTTGCGAGCAGCGAGGTTCGCACTGGCTTGCTGATCATGTCGTTCATACCCGCCTCGAGGCACCTCGCGCGGTCGTTCTCTGCGACGCTGGCGGTGAGTGCGATGACGGGGAGATCGTAGCTTGCCACCAAGCCCCGAATGCGCCGTGTCGCTTGGAATCCGTCCATGAGCGGCATGTAGCAATCCATGAACACGATGTCGTAATCGTTCGCGCGCGCCTTCTGGAGCGCGTCCCGCCCGTCGATGGCGACGTCGACCTCGCACGATAGCTTCTTCAACAAAGCCTCTGTCACCATTCGGCTGGTCGGGTTGTCCTCCGCTAGCAGCACGCGAGCCCCATCTCGAATGAAGAGGGCGCCTGTGCCGTCGGGGTCCTCGACCCGCAACGTGTCGTCGGGACCAGGCAGGAGCTCGATCTCGGCCCAGAAGGTGGTCCCGATCCCCAGGACGCTTTCCACGCCGATTTCACCGTCCATGAGCTCGACCAGCTCCTTGCTAATCGCAAGGCCGAGCCCTGCGCCCACGGCGTTCCGCGTAGCGGCGTCCCGGTTTTGCTGGTAGCGCGCGAACACCTGGTTGATCATCGAGCTCGGAATGCCGGTCCCCGTGTCTTGGACGGAAAGGCGGACCTTCGGGTTGTCGGCGGAAGGCGCCATTTCGGCGGTGATTCGGACGGTCCCCGCATCGGTGAATTTGATCGCGTTGCTCACGAAGTTCAGGAGCACCTGGCGCAAGCGCCCGGCATCTCCCACGAAGCGTCGTGCGCTGAGTCCCCTGAGCTCGGTGTCGAGCGCGAGTCCCTTCGCCGTCGCGCGCGGCTGCATCAGTTCGGCCACGCTGTCGAGTAGTGCGCTGATGTCGAACGGCGCGCGCTCGAGCTCGACCTGTCCTTTGCGGAGCTGGGCGAAGTCGAGAACCTCGTCCACGATCCCCATCAAGGCATCGGCCGACTCCCGGATCGCGCCGACCATCTTCTTCTGCTTGTCATCGAGCTCGGTGTCCAACAGGAGACCGCTCAACCCGAGCACGCCATTCATCGGCGTTCGGACCTCGTGGCTCATGTCCGCCATCAGCTCGGTCTTGGCTGCGGAGGCCCGCTCGGCGGCGAGACGAAGCTCCTCCATGTACACTCGGGTACTGTTCCGAACGTAGTTGAGCCCGAGCGCTACGGCCGAAAAGCCTGGCAAGTATCCGAGGCACCGCATCCAGCTCACTCCCTCGACCCACAGGGACGTGAATCCCCAGGCGAGGTCGCCGAGCACCATGATCGCGATCAGCCATGCCCGGCTGTGAACCACCGCGCCGGCAGCGAACTGGATCAGCACGTAGAAATAGAAGACGGACGGATCTCGGCTGAGTGCGTAGCCGGCGGTTACCGTTGCAGTGATGATCAGGAACAACACCCCGGCGATGTGGACGGACCACATGACCGGTGGCGGCTGACTGTGCGCGCGCCATGCAAAGGAGAGCATCGACACACCGGTGAGCCCATACAATGTCAGCAAGGCGAGCCGTGTCTGCTCGAGACCAGATCCCCACTGTCCAATGGAAAGGCCTAGATAGGCGAGCCCACCGCACAGGAACATCGTGACGACGTGCCGAGACGTGACGGAGTTGACCAGCGTCCAACGCTCTTCACGCGTCAGCGGAACGTAGGCAGCCAGCGTCTCTTTCGAAGGAACGGACCCCGGTGTCCACATCGAACGCTCGTTCGGCTCAACCCCCATCCGAATCAGTGTATCGGCCCGAGGCCGGCGTTTCACGGCTTCGAGGGCGGAACTTTGTGACGTGCCTCACCAACCGTCCGGACTGCTTCCTCGTGCAGTAGGCCGTTGGTCGCGATGAGCTTTCCGGCGCGTGGATCGGCAGGCTCGCCTTCGTACCCGGAGAGGCGGCCCCCTGCTTCCTGCACGAGCAGCGCGCCGGCGCACATGTCCCAGGCGTTGAGTGCCTTCTCCCAGTAGATGTCGTACGTGCCGTCCGCGACGAGACAGAGATCGATTGCAGCAGACCCGCAACGCCTGACCCCTCGCGCGCGCTCCAAGAACAGTGCGAGCTCCGCATGGTTGTTGTCCGGGTTTGTCCAGCGGTCGTACGGAAAGCCGGTGGCGCACATCGCCTCTTCGAGCTGATCGCGGCCTGAGACTGAGCACGGCTCGCCGTTGCGGAACGCGCCGCCGCCTCGTACGGCTTTCCAGGTCACCCCGAGTGCCGGGGCATGCACCACACCAGCCAAGCCTTCCGCTCCCCGGTAAAGAGCGATCGACACTGCGAAGAAGAAGTGACCGTGTGCGAAGTTGGTGGTCCCGTCGATTGGGTCGACGTACCAGACAAGGTCGCCTGTACCCGTCTCGGCGTTCTCCTCCCCTACGATGCGATGCGACGGGAACTCGGCGCCGAGGCGTTCCCGAATCAGGCGTTCGCTCGACAGGTCGTACTCCGTGAGCAAGTCGAAGCGCCCCTTTTTCGAGATCGGCCCCCCGGCGCGCCAGCCCTCCATCGCGATGCTCCCCGCGTCGTGCGCCGCCCGCTCGGCGACCCTCAGCGCTCCCTGCCATTCGTCTTGGGTAGCCATGAAGTGCTGCATTTTCGCGGATTTCGAAGGCCACGCCAGCGACGACCGGGCGTCGGCACTTAGTTCACTGGCGTTTTGACCCCAAAGCCCGTAAAAGGCGGTGCGATGCGGAGCAGGTGGATCCGGCGCCGCCTGATGTAGGCAAGTGTAGGTA
>JBATLA010000382.1:0-1809 GCA_049669945.1 Polyangiales bacterium
AACTAAGCCACCGCCGAGAGGTACCGCTCGGTGTTCGATTGGACGCGGGCTTTGACTTCGACTGGGTCGTGTTCGACGAATTTCTCGTCGGGGGTGACCTTGAAGAGGGGCTGGCCCTTGGAGACGATGGTGCCGTTTCTTTCGACGAGGATCTTGTCGACGGTGCCGGCAAAGGGTGCGTAGACCTTGTTGAACATCTTCATCACTTCGACGATGTAGAGGGGGTCGCCGATCTCGAAGTGCTGGCCTTCCTCGATGAAGTGAGGCATGCCGGGCGCTTCCTGCGCGTAGTACATGCCGCCGCTGACCGCGACGATTTCATCGGCCTTGTTGACCGGGGGCGGCACGAGCACTTTCTTCATCTTTGCTTGATGGTCACGATCGAAGAGGCGATCTGGAATGGTGATCGTCAGATCGTCGTTCACGCGCAGGTCGAAGAAGCCGACCTTGTGGCCGACCAAGGGCAACAAGCTGTAGAGCTCGAGTCCGAGTTGGAAGCCTAGGTGCGCTTCGCGGACCTGCTGCCAGAGCGTCGGATCGAACCCCTTCGGCGCATTCTTCGCTTTGAGCGCCTCGTCTAGCTTGGGCCAGCTCGTCTCCCCGAGACGCTCTTCGACGGTGGCATAGAACGCTGCGCCGTCTTTGAGCAGCTGATCATCCTGGTCCCAGATCTTGTGGGCCGCAGGAAGCTCGACGTCCGCATCCATGTGCAGGAGGTGATAGGTGTCAGAGAGCACGAGAAGCGGGTTGCGGAGCCAGGTTACGCGCCCCTTCTTCACCTCGAAGTGCTCCTTGTTGGAGCTGAGCCACGCCGAGAGGAGATGCGGTTGCCGCAGGATGCGGCCGAGCGGCCTGCCAAGCAGAGTTCGCTTGAGGACGCACATCTCCGTCGTCGCCTTCTCGGCCGCCGAGTCGCCCTTCACGGCTTCTAGGTACTGCCCGCAGAGGCGATCGTACGCGTAGTTCGCGTCGATTTGGTTGGTTTCCTGGAGCAGCTCGCCAACCAAGGTGAGGTACGGGACGACGAACTGCGTCGTAGGTTTGGCGTCGACGCCGTTCGCGAGGAACCAACGGACGAGGCCGTAGTGAAACTGCAGATTGGTCTGGAGATCCGGCCCACGAAGCACGGTGCGCCGCATGACCTCGCGCAGGTGCTCGTAGCTGCCGCGGCGATCGTCGCCGGTGGTGACCAGTAGCGCGATGTTGCTGTCGTACGCGCCAGCCAGCTTGTAACGCATGAAGAGATCGGTGTCGGGGTTCTTGAAACAGATCCCCTGATCGTCGCGAACCTCGCCTTCGATGGGGTCGGACCACGACATGATCTCGCCGCCCGCGTGCGGCGACAGCGAATGGTCGGTTGCATTGAGTCGCGCCTCGACGGCCGCCGCGTCCCGCTGAACTCGAATGGGCCTCGGCAGACGCGCCTTGTGCTTGGCGAGGAGCGCCATCATCTCGACGATGGAGTGCACGTCGAACGAGTCGGAGTCGTCATCCGGATTGGTGAAACGCAGCGCGTAGCAGAGCTCGGACACGCGGTGCTCGACCTGAATGCGCGTGTTGACCTCCATGAAGTAGTGACGGGGGCCGTCGACGATGCATTCGAACGTGGAAGCCGAGTCGAGCTTCACTGCCTCGCCGAATCGCTCGGCCTCGGCTTCCATCCTCCGAAGGATGTTGAGATCCTGCTCGATTGCGGAGGCGGCCGCCTCGTTGCCGGCCGCCCGTTCCCGCTCGACTGCCGCAGCGAGCGTCTCTTGCGTGATCGACACCTCGAGGAGCTTCTGCTCGTGCATCTGGAGCGAGCAATCG
>JBATLA010000383.1:0-2806 GCA_049669945.1 Polyangiales bacterium
GTCAAGGACGACGCATCGCTCAACGCACGCTGGCACCACGTCTACGGGATGGCGCTCTTTCGCATGCGCACGCGCTATCTCGACGCCGCCCGCGTGCTCTACCAATCGGCGGCTCTTCACGGACCGACCGAAGTCGAGGACGCATTCCACTCCGCTCGTGCGCTGTCGCGCGCCGACAAGGACGGGCGCGCCATCCGCGCCTACCGGCGGTTCGCCGTGCAGCATCCCAGAAGTAAACGCGCCCCGGAAGCCCGCTTCTTGGCGGCTTGGTTGGAGATACGGCTCGGCCGATCGAATGGCGAAAGGCAGATGGAGCGGCTCGTGCGAGGCAAGTCGCAGGTTCGAGGGCGCTGGCGTCGCTCGGCGCTCTGGGAGCTCGGCTTCCGGGCGTTCGAAACGGGCCGCTACGCGCGCGCGGTTAGTCACCTGTCGCAGTACGTGAAGCTCACCACCACCGCGATGGACGAAGCGCGCGGACACTACTGGATCGGCCGTTCATACCGACGCGGCCCAAAGGCCGTCGAGGCGTACCGCGCAGCGATCGGGGTAGAGCCACTGCACTGGTATGCGGTCCTCGCCGCAAACCGCCTCGATATTCTCGGCGTCGAGCCGCCCGCACCCTTCGCCGATGCTTCTTCGCCGGGCTCGGTCGAGATTCCGGATGCCTTCCTGCCCCTGCCGGAGACCTTCGAAGCCTATCGCCGGCTTGGTCTCGACGTCGATGGTGTCGCCTGGCTGAGCGCCCACGAGACTTCTCTCGTGAGCGGTGTCGACAAGGCGCAACGGATCCCGACCCTGGCGCGCCTCTATCGCGATGCGGGCGCGTACCGCGAGGCGATGCTTACTGCGCGCAAGCGAATGGCGTTTTTGAAGAGCAACCCAGCGGCGCACCGATGGTGGTGGGATGCCGCGTACCCGATGCCCTGGCCGAAGAGCGTCGACGCGCACCGCGGCGACCTTCCACGGGGACTGGTGTACGCCACGATGCGTCAAGAGAGCGGTTTTCGGCCTGAGGTCGTGAGCCGCGCCGGCGCGGTCGGTTTGATGCAGGTGATGCCCGAGCTCGCCGCCAAGCTCGCCGGCAAACCAATCAACCGCTACCAATTGCGAGATCCCGAAACCAACATCGCGCTCGGCCTCGCGGAGATGGCCGCGCTCGCCGAAGAGCTCCACCACGTGTACCCCTTGAGCATCGCGGCCTACAACGCTGGCAAGAGCCGCGTTCGGCGTTGGCTCGCCGAAAGCGGCAAGATGGAGCTCGACCGCTTCGTCGAACGGATTCCCTTCAACGAAACACGCAACTACGTTCGTCGCGTGAGCACCCACTACGCGAGGTACTCGTACTTGGATGATCCATCGTCGGGCTGGCCTCGCTTGCCGCGCTTCGTTAACCCCTGATTTGCGCGACGTCGTCTCGCTCATAGACTGTTTGAAACGATTTGGGTTGCCTGTGGGTGAGCCGAAGGCCAAGAGAAGGAACCGTCCGCCTGGACGGGCGCGTAGACGCACATGAACTTCACTGCTGCAGGTCTCTCCGACGTCGGACTCCAACGAGAGCACAACGAAGACAGCTTCTGCATCTTGGCGGAGCACAGGCTCTTCGTAGTGGCCGACGGGATGGGCGGTCATCGAGCGGGCGATATTGCCAGTCGCATGGCGACGGCCGAAGTCAGGTCGTTCTTCAATGCGACGAGCCTCGATGACCATGTCTCCGAGTGGCCTCGCGAAGACGACTCGGATCTCGACGAACAACAGCACCGACTCGTCTCCGCTGTGAAGCTCGCAAACCAGCGCATCTTTCAAGCCTCGATTCGCAACCGTTCCGTGCAGGGGATGGGGACCACCATCGTCGGCGCGCTCTTCGATCGCGGCGACCGCAAGATCCACATCGCCCACGTTGGCGATAGCCGAGCCTATTGCGTTCGCAACGGCGCGATCACGCAACTCACGCGCGACCACTCGCTGCTGAACGACTACCTGCTCGTCATGCCCAACTTGACTGACGCGCAGAAGGAGCGGCTTCCGAGCAACGTGATCACGCGTGCCCTCGGCATGCAGGATGCGGTCGCGGTCGATCTCTGCGTGGAGCGGGTCGAGCCCGGGGACGTGTACGTCCTTTGCTCGGACGGGCTCAACGGAATGGTGACCGACGAGCGTATTCTCGAGCTCGTTCGCACCGCCAACGGTGACATCGAATGGGCCGCCAAAGCCCTCGTGGCAGAGGCCAATCAAAACGGCGGCGAGGACAACATCACCGTCGTGTTGGTTCGGATCGTCGAGTAGCCATGCCGAAGACCTTTGCAATCCGCCAGCTCCTCGACTGCTCGCAACAGGAGTTTTGGGAACGCATCTTTCGATGCGAGACTTTCAACCGGTACCTCTACGACGGGCTCGGCTTCGAGTACGAGCTTCAGGAATGGGACCCCGAGGCCGGCTATCGAAGAGCGAAGGTGTCTCCCGGCCACAAGATGCCGAAACCGATCGCCAAGGTGCTCGGTGAGCACTTCAGCTACGTCGAAGAGGGTTCGTTCGACGCTGCTGCCGAGCGGTACGAGTTCCGCGTCATTCCCTCCACGATGCCGGATCGAATTCGTGCGGGCGGCATCGTCGTCGTCGAGCCGGTGTCGGAGCACCAGTGCGAGCGCAAGGTGACGGTCGAGTTCAGCGCCGACGTTCCCGGGCTCGGCCGGGTGATCGAGGCCTATCTCGTGTCGAGCACCCGCGAGCAGTACGCGAAGAACGCAGCGCTCGTGAACGAGTACCTCGCGGACTTTCGCTAGCGTCCGGCGGGGCGCCCGCCCTTGCG
>JBATLA010000384.1:0-2372 GCA_049669945.1 Polyangiales bacterium
AAGGGCGCGGCAACGAGCTCGAGCTCGTCCACTCGATCGCCAAGGGCATCTGGTCCGAAGCGCGCGACGTCGCGCACATCCCCGACTTGATCTATCTCGCCGACCGCGCCGGGGTCTCCGAGGCCGAGGTCCGCGCGGCGATCGAAGACCGCTCATGGAAGGACAAGGCCCAAGCCAACCGGGACGCGCTCAGCGCGCTCGGGCTTTGGGGCGTGCCTTCCTTCCAAATCGGGGGTTACGCTACCTGGGGGCAAGACCGGATTTCCCTGCTAGAGGCCGAGATCGCGCGGCTTTGACCCGCAAAATCGATGCTGCGCATCGCCCACGGGCGTCCGCCACTCTGCCGCTTTTTGCTGTGAAAGACTTTACGGGGCCCCGTTTTCCTGTGACATTGATTACGTGAGCACTCCTAAAGAGAAGCTGGCTGGGGCGGACCAGGCTCTCGCGGACCTCGGCAAGAGCGACGAAGAGATCTCGGACGTGCGTATGCGCTTCGCTGCTCGCGAGCCGGCGGATTTGCAGTCGGTCGACTCGGAGCTCGACGCGCTTTCGGAAGGGGTGGCCGTGGAGCTTCCGTCTTCGAACGTGCATACCGCCGAAACCAGCATGCCCGAAGCGGCGGACCCACGAGTCGAGGCGGATTGGGACGACGAGGTGACTGAAGTCGAGATCCTCGACGAGTCGGACTTCGTTCTGCTCGTCGACGAGGAAGATCTCGAGGAGCTCGAGAAGGTAGGCGAAGACGACGCCATGAAGACGAGGCCACCGGAGATTCCGCAGGAAGCCGGCGAAGAGGACGACGGCTTCTTCAAGAAGCTTTTCAGTGGCCGTCGAAGCCGACCGCCTCAGCAGTAGCAGCGCCTGGCGCTAGAAGTAGAACGTTCCGCCGAACGTGACGAGTGCACCGGCCGAGGTGTCCGTGCTTTGAGTTCCGTCGAAGAACTCGGGGCGAGGGTCATTGTCGACGCGATGCCGGATGACCCCACGCACATCGGCGTTGAGCGCGAACGCGGGCGCGAGGCGCAGCTCGAGACCGCAACCCGCCTGTCCGCCCAGATCGGTCATCTTGCGAACCTCATTGAACGTATCGACTCGGCCGAACGAAGCTCCCGGACCGAGCAGGAAGTAGAACTGGAACTTGTGCTGCGGGTTGACGAAGAACAGCACGTTGGCCGTGAGCGGGATCTCCGTTCGATAGAAGCCCTGGTAGTCGTGACCGGCGAAGTACCCCGAACCGAGGTCGATTCCAACGTGCTCGTTCGGCCTGAAGCGGAGCGCGCCGTTGAAGCCGCCCATCGAGACGTCCGGACCGAATGTGCCGCCTACGTCGAAGTGGAGACCCGCTTTTCGCTCCCGCTTCTTCGGAGGCGGAGGCGGCGGGTTGGCAGGCTTGTGCTTCACGACGACCACCGTTGGCGGCTTGGTCTTGACGACCACTTGGTTGGAGTCGTCGTCCCTCGGAACGACCACGACATCGGCCCTTGCGGGCTCGGTGCTCGTCAGCAAGAAGGTGGCGGCGATGAATGGAGGAAGAACGAATCGGAGCATGGGCACCTCTCGTGTTCTACGAGCGGGCCCGTCCGAACATTCAACGGCGCCGATTCACGTCCCGAATAGGCGCAATTTCGATGGGTTGCGACCCGTCATCGAACCGAGCGGCGGTCCTCGAGCGCTCGTCCGAGGGTGACCTGATCGGTGAACTCGAGCTCGCCACCGTGCGGCACGCCCGCGGCGATCCTCGACACTTTCACGGGCAGCGCGCCGAGACTGTCGGCAACGTAGAGCGCCGTCGCCTCGCCCTCCACGTTGAGTGGCGTCGCGATGATGATCTCCTGGACCCCCTCGTTCGCGATGCGCCGTTCGATCGCGTCGAGGGGGAGCTGGTCCGGGCCGATGCCGTCGAGCGGGGCCAGTAGCCCATGGAGCACGTGGTAGCGGCCTCGGAAGCTACCGAGTGCCTCGAGCGCGATGAGGTCCGGCACTTTGGCAACGATACAAACGACAGTTTCGTCGCGCCGAGGGTCCCGGCAGATCGTGCAACGGGACTCGGCGCCATAGTTGCCACAGAGCTCGCATCGTGTGACGTCCTCGTGAATCGTGCTCAATGCTTGCCCGAGCGCCTGCGCGTACTGCGCGTCCCCTTCGAGAACGAAAAACGCGAGCCGAGCGGCCGTGCGCCCACCCACGCCCGGGAGCCTCGAGAGCAGTTCGATCAACGACGCGATGGGGTCGTCGGGCATCATCGATCAGCCGACCCCCGGAATCGAAAGACCTCCCGTGATCTTTTCGATCTCCGCGTCGACGTGCTCGCGCGCTTTGGTGAGCGCGGCGTTCGCGGCGGCAACGACTAGGTCCTGGACCATCTCCATGTC
>JBATLA010000385.1:0-3584 GCA_049669945.1 Polyangiales bacterium
AAGGCGGCGACGAAGAAGCGTAAGCCCGCCCCCAAGAAGCGCGCCGCGACGGCCAAGAAGAAGGCGCGCGGTCAAACAGCTAAGCGTCGCAAGCGCTAGGGCGACGCCCGGTGACCGACGCACAGCATCGGCTCTGCAGCGGCTAGTCCAGTGGCGATTCCGATTGGCGGCGCAAGCCGTCGAGCAGGGAGCTGAGGGCGCGGTGCTCTCCGGCGGCTTCGATGACGCTCAGCTCCTCGAGCGTCTCCCCGTCGAGGCTCGCTTCGAGCCAGAGCTGCATTGCGTCGAGTGCCGGCACGAGGTCGAGGTTTCGTCCGGGTAGCGCCAGCGCTGCGGTCGTCACCTTCGACTCGCGAAGCGTATCTGCGATCAAGGAACAGGCCCGCTCTCCCGTCGGCCGATCGAACGAGGCAATAGGACCGAGACCGACGAGGAGCAGCCCTTCCGCCTTCAGCTTCGCGGGAGTGGCGAGCATGCCTTTCTCTCCGAAGTGCCCATCGAGGTAGCCGGCCATGAGCTTGCGCGAAAGCGCGCCGCAGAGGCGCCAATCGATGAGACCCGCGGCGCCCTGCAGAGGCCGTTCATCCTCGAAGAACGGCAGCACGATGACCTCGGTCTGGAGCCCGTCCAAGCTCTCCATCGATGCGGGAACGAAGTCGTAGGCGATCACTGTTTCCCCAGCTCGGTCGCGATGCGATCGAGCACGCCGTTGACGAACGCTCCGCTCCCCTCGGAGCCGAAGCGCTTGGCCAGCTCGACCGCTTCGTTGAGCGTCACGCGCTTAGGGATTTCGGTCATCGTCTGAAGCTCCACGATGGCCACGCGGAGCACGTTGCGGTCGACGATGGGCATCCGCTCCAATCGCCAATGGTGGCTGGATGATCGAATCAAGTCGTCGACTTCGGCCTGCTTCTCTGCGTACGCGATGACGATCCGGTTGGCGAAGTCCTGCTCTTCGGAAGCCTCCGGCGTCTCCACGAGGTGACCCCAGTAGTGCTTGATCGCCTGCGAGTCGCTGACGCCCGACACATCCATGAAGTACAGGATGCGCAGCGCCGCCTCACGCCCTTTTCGTCGTGATCCCATCGTCGGCCAGCCTTCGATCGAAGAGTGCCATCTCGATGGCAGTGAGCGCGGCATCGCGGCCTTTGTTGCCGTGAGCGCCTCCGGCGCGATCGAACGCCTGTGCCTCATCATCTGTAGTGAGCACCCCGAATACGACGGGAGTGCCGGTGTCCAGCGATACCCGGCCAAGACCCAGGGCGGTACCTTCCGAGACGTAGTCGAAATGTGGCGTCCCGCCGCGGATGACGGCTCCGAGCGCTACGACCGCATCAAACCCGCCGCTCTGCGCGAGCTGCTGAGATGCGTACGGAAGCTCCCATGCGCCCGGCACTTCGACCGTGTACATCATGCTCGGGTCGACGCCGTGCTCCGAGAAGCACGCCTTGGCGCCCTCCAGCAGCTTGCTGACGACCGGGTAGTTGAACCGCGACCAGACGATCGCGAAGCGCGCATCGGCCGGCGCGTGGACCTCGCGCAGAGGTGGGTTCTGATCTTGGCTCACGGCGCCTCCCCGGATGGAGGGCTCGCTGGACCGAGCTCGCCGCCCGGCGAGACTCTGAGCTGATCGACGACCTCGAGCCCGTACGCGTCGAGGCTTGGCATCCGTCGCGGTCGGTTGGTCATAATCCGGAGCCGCCTGAGCCCAAGGTCGGACAACACCTGCGCGCCAAAGCCGTACTCCCGGAGCACGACACCGGGCTCTTCTGGCGGGCGCGGAATGGGCTCATCGAGGTAGAACGCGAGATCGGTCTCGGGGTCTGGGTGGCCGGGCAAGAACAAGATGACCCCGTTGCCCTCACGCTCGATGGCAGCCACGCAGTCGGCGATGTGCACGCGCTCCCCCATGCGAACTTGGAACGCGTCGCCGAGCACGCTGCCCCGGTGCACGCGCACCATGATCGGATCCTCGGTGATCTCGCCGTAGCTGAGCGCCATGAACTGCTGTCGGTCGTCGACCTGCACTTGATAGACCGAGCCTGTCCACGTCTGACCGGTCGGCATTTTCACAGGCGTCTCTCGGATTCGCGTCACGAGACGCTCGCGCGCCAGTCGGTACTCAATCAGGTCCGCGATTGTCAGCAAGCGCAGATCGTGCTTTTCGGCGAAGGCGACGAGGTCCGGGTACCGCGCCATGGTGCCGTCGTCTTTCATGATCTCGCAGATGACGCTCGCGGGCTTGAGCCCAGCGAGCCTCGAGAGATCCACCGAGCCCTCGGTGTGTCCGGTTCGCTGGAGGACGCCGCCTGGAACGGCCTTCAGCGGAAATACGTGACCCGGGCTCACGAGGTCTGCCGGGCTGGCGTCGTCGGCGACCGCGGTCACGATCGTGTGCGCGCGATCCGCTGCGCTGATGCCGGTGGTTACGCCGTGCCGCGCTTCGATGGATATCGTGAATGCGGTGGACCGAGAAGAGCGGTTGTCATCGACCATCATCGGAAGGTCGAGCTGACGGATTCGATCCTCCGTGAGACTCAGACAAATCAGTCCGCGCGCGTGCCGTGCCATGAAGTTCACCGTCTCGGCGTCCGCCATTTCGGCCGCCATGCAAACGTCGCCTTCGTTTTCGCGGTCCTCGTCGTCGACCAGGATGACCATCTTGCCTTGGCGAATGTCATCCAACGCCGCGACGACCCGCTCGATCGCGCTCGTCATATGGCCGCCACCATGACGCGAAAGCGCATACCATTCCAGCGGAAGCTGCAAAAGCTCAGTCGGCTGGGGCGTCAACGCCGGGCTTGCCCATCAAGCTGGCCACGTACTTGGCCAAGATGTCGACCTCCAGGTTCACGCGGGCGCCCGGCCGCATCTGGCCGAAGGTCGTTTCGTCCAGCGTAAACGGTACCAGCATCACGTCGAAACGCGCTCCTTGCACCGCGTTCACAGTGAGGCTGACTCCGTTGACCGTGATAGAGCCCTTCGGCGCGAGGAACGGCGCGAGCGGGTTCGGCACCTCGAAGGTCACGCGGAGATATTCGCCCTCGCTCTCCTCGCCGACGATGGTGCCGACCCCATCGACGTGGCCTGTCACCAAATGACCTCCGAGCCGGTCGCCGAGCGCCATTGCTCGCTCCAGGTGTACGCGATCGCGACTCGACAGGTCGCCGAGAGTGGTCTTGTCGAGCGTTTCGGGAGAAGCGTCGGCGTCGAAGTGCGCTTCGGAAAACGACTTCACCGTCAGGCAGGTTCCGTTGACCGCGATCGATTCTCCGAGCGTGTACGGATGGAGCGCGCATGCGATTCGAATCCCCAAGCCGTCTTCTCTGCGGTCGAGTGCCTCGATGGTACCGACCTGCTCTATCAACCCTGTGAACATCTATTTCATCCTCTCGAAGTCGCCGGTCACGAGCCAATCGGAGCCGAGCGTGCGAACCTCCGTTCGCACCAAGCGCCAAGCCCGCTCAATCGTTTCGGCGCCGGTGCCGGCTGCAAATGAAAGCGCACCGGCGTCGCCCACCACTCTGGGTGCGATGAAGATGGCGGCGCGGTCGGCCAGCCCGAGGTCCAGAAAGGTGCCGTGC
>JBATLA010000386.1:0-4632 GCA_049669945.1 Polyangiales bacterium
CACCATCGTGAAGCTCGTCGTCGATGCATCCGACGACCGCGTCGTCGGATGTCACATGGCCGGCCACGGCGCAGCGGAGATCATCCAAGGCCTGGCGGTGGCAATGAAGGCAGGTGCGACGAAGGCCCAGTTCGATGCCACCATCGGCATCCACCCGACGTCCGCCGAGGAGTTCGTGACGCTTCGCTAATTCTTGACCTTTTTGGTCATAAACATCATACGCAAAGGGGATCGGGATTCACTGGATTTTCTGCCATTTGGAGTCTACAGCGCCTCTTTCGCAATGGACGCATTGCAAAAGCGCACCAGACTTGTCAAGTTACTCCGAAGGATCATGGAAGCCGCCCTCATCGCGTCCGTGGATTCCGACCTCGATGAAGAAAATCGAGCGCTCGGAGCCTCGACTCCAGAAGAGCTCATCGAATGGGCCTCTGAGCAATTCGGGGACGCCCTGATCGCGTCGACCAGCTTTGGAGCGACCTCGGCGGTCGTGCTGCACCTGGTACACCGAGTCGCACCGCGCACACCAATCGTGTGCGTCGACACTGGCTACCTATTTGAGGAGACGTACCAATTCGCCGACGCCCTCGTGAAGCAACTCGGCCTCGACGTCCACTTCTACTCGGCGAAGATGTCGTCGGCCCGACAGGAAGCGCTTTACGGCCGCCTTTGGGAGCAGGGCGAGGATGGCGTGAAGCGCTACCTTCAGATCAACAAAGTCGAGCCCATGCAACGCGCTCTCGATGACCTTGGCGCGCGCGCGTGGATGGCTGGACTACGGGCGCAGCAGACGGAGCATCGCGCGGGCTTGCGACGAATCGATCGTCAGGACGGGCGCATCAAGCTACATCCGATTCTGCACTGGACCGCGGAGCAAGTGGACGCCTACATGACGAAACACAACCTCCCTCATCATCCGATGGTCGATCAGGGATACCGATCGATTGGTGATCACCATTCGACGATTCCAACGACGGCCGACATGGATCCGCGAGACGGCCGCATTCTAGGGCAGACCCGCGAATGTGGGCTACATCTTCCGCTGACGAAAGAGCAGGACCAGAGCCTCAAGTCGAGCGGCTTGTAAGAAGCTGGCCCATCCGGCCGCTTTGCGTACCCTCGCTCGAAGGCGGCGACCGGTGTCTCTCTATCGACTCGTGCTCAGTGACCTGCACCTCGGGACCGGAACCCGTCGTGGACAACTGAATCCGCTCGAGGACTTCTTTCACGACGACCGGCTCGTCGAGTTACTCGCGTACTACGACGATCTCGCCGGCCCCGATGGAAGCATCGAGCTCATCCTGAACGGAGACATCTTCGACCTCTTGAAGGTCAAGATTGCCAACCAGTGGCCAACGGAAGTCACCGAAGAGATCGCGGTTGCCAAGCTCCAGCAGTGCCTCGAGGGGCATCCCAAATTCGTCTTGGCGATTCGGGAGTTCCTACAGAAGCCCGCCAACCGTGTGACCTATTTGCCCGGCAATCACGACCTCGAGCTGTGGTTCAGTGGCGTTCAGCAACTCTTTCTTCGGTACGTTGCGCCCGGCGACGCCGCGGAGCGCGTTCACTTCGTCACGTCGTCCGACACGTACTACTTGCCGGAGGGCATCCAGATCCGTCACGGCCACCAGTTGGAGCGCATCCATCGGGTGGACTACTCCCAGATGACTCGCACGCGACGGGATGGAACGGAGATCCTTGCGCTCCCTTGGGGAAGCCTGTGGATCCTCGAGGTGATGAACCCGCTGAAAGAGATCCGAAGTCACATCGATCGCATTCAACCGCTGCGCCGATTCCTGTGGTCGTCCGCGCTGCTCGATCCGGGCTTCGTGTTCAAGTTCCTGTGGCGATCGACGGTCTACTTCCTTCGTCATCGCGTTTTCGCGATCCAGGCGTGGCGAGAACGGATCATGAACTTCCCGCGGCTCGTGCGGGACGAGGTGCTCGAGATCACCGGCGGCGGCTACGACGAGCGGGCGATCCGGGCGCTCAACAAGATCCGGGGCGCGCACACCCTCATCGTGGGCCACAGCCACGGCCCTCGCTTCCTCCAACTCCCCAACGACAGGATCCTGGTGAACACTGGGACCTGGGTGAAGATGATCAACCTAGACCTCCAGTACCTCGGCCAGGACAGCGGCTTGACGTACGCCGTGATTGGGTACGATGACGAGGGAAAACCGGAGACGACGCTGATGCGATGGCAGGGCGCCCACGAAGCCTGCGAAGCGATTCCGTACGCGGATTGAGTGGCCTGGGGCCCCGCACCAGAGCCTCCGCCGCCTGCGGATCTTCGGGTGCATGAGGAGCGAGCCAAGAGCCCGCTCTCGGAAGACAAGACTCCCGCTGTTGGGTTCCGGTGGAGCGTGAATCCGTATCGCGGTTGCTTTCATGGCTGCGCGTACTGCTACGCGAGACCGACGCATCCCCATCTCGGCTTCGGCGCGGGAAAGGACTTCGACCGGCAAATCGTCGTCAAGGTGAACATCGTCGAGAGACTCCGAGCTGAGTTCGGGAAGAAGTCGTGGCGCACTACGAGCTGACGCGGGGGTGTCTGATCGCGTGCGCGGACTACAGAAGCCCGGTCACGATCATCACGAAAGGCAAGTTGGTGCGGCGTGACGTGGACGTCTTGCAAGCGCTCCGAGACGTCGCGGGTTGCCGCATGTTCGGACCGCCAAGGTCATGAACGCGATTCGCGACACCCGTGGCGGACGTACGAGCGACAGCCGCTTCACTTCACGCATGGTCGGCCAGGGGGCGAGATGGGCCGCGATCGAGCGCCTGTTCGCGACCCAATGCGAGCGCCTGGGCCTGGACTACATGGAAGGCGAAGGGCCCACGCTCGACCACGCCGCGAGCAAGCAGGGGGGCCCTCAGCTCCCGCTCGCCTTCTAATTTGGCCCGAGGTTTGCACGACTTCGGGGACAGCGTGCGATCGGATCGCCGATGACGCCGGAGATACATCTGTGATTACAACTGCTTATCTAATGCCAGAACGTTCAGACGACTTGTCATCCGATGACATAATGTCATCATTGCTTGTCAGAGAGTCTCCCATGACGGACACAGACGAAATCTCAGTCCTGGTCGTCGACGACGAAGCGCCGAACATCGACTCGCTCCGGCGCATCTTCGAGCGCGAGGGCTTCGCCGTGCTGACAGCGACGAGCGGCCAAAAGGCCCTCGACGTGTGTCGGCACAGCGAGGTCCACGTCGTCGTGAGCGACCTCATGATGCCGGGCATGAACGGCATCGAGCTCGTCAAGGCGTTGAAGACCGTCGTGCCCGACGCCGAGGTCGTCTTGATGACCGCATTCGGAACGGTCGAAAAGGCAGTCGAGGCAATGCGGGCGGGTGCGTACGACTTCGTCGAGAAGCCGCTGAAGCGGATGCAGATGGTGAAGACGGTCCGCAAGGCGGCCGAGCGTCACCAACTGATCGTGGAAAACAAGGATCTCCGGCAGCAGCTCTCGCAGTTGAGCGACCGGAGCATCGTGGGCTCCGCCGCATCGCTTCGCGCCGCCCTCGAGATCGCGACCCAGGCGGCACCGTCTTCCGCCAACGTGCTCATCCTCGGGGAGAGCGGCACCGGCAAAGAGCTCCTCGCACGTTTCATCCACGAACGAAGCGGACGCGGCAGGTTCGTCGGCGTCAACCTCTCCGCACTGCCCGAAACGATCGTCGAATCGGAGCTTTTCGGCCACGAAAAGGGGGCTTTCACGGGTGCTGTCGCTCGGCGCGACGGTCGGATCGGGGAAGCGGAAGGTGGCACGCTGTTCTTGGACGAGATCGGAGAGCTCTCGGCCGCCGTGCAGGTGAAGCTGCTCCGCGTACTTCAGGAAGGCGAGTATCAACCCGTCGGAGGGCGCACGAAGAAGGCGGATTTCCGGCTGATCGCAGCGACCAACCGCGACCTGCACGCAGCCGTCGAGGCAGGCGAGTTTCGCGAGGACCTCTACTACCGCCTCAACGTCATCGCCCTTACGAGTCCTCCACTGCGCGCGCGGCGCGAAGACATCCCGCTCCTGACCGAGCACTTCGTCGAGATGTACTGCAGCAAGAACGACAAGGACCCGCTGGCCGTCGAACGCGAGGCGATCGAACAACTCGTCGCCTACGACTGGCCAGGCAACGTTCGCGAGCTGCAGAACGTAATCGAGCGCGCCGTCGTGCTGAATAAGTCAGGCGTGATCAAGCTCGCAGATCTGCCGGACCCGGTCGCACGCGCAGAGCCCCAGGTCGACGCGTTTGCGTTTCCGGTCGGCACCCCGCTCAACGAGGTGGAACGTCGGGTCATTCACGGCACCTTGAAACACACCAGCGGCGACAAGCAGCTCGCCGCGCAGCTGCTCGGAATTTCAGCGCGAACCATCTATCGCAAGCTCGGCGCCGAGAGGGGCGACGACGGCCCCTGAAGCGCCCCGAGCGACCGGCCCTGTCATTTTGTCAATTCGGGCGGATCTAGCTCGCCACACTGTCCAGGGCACCCGGGTCCGCTCTTGCTCCTCAGCCTGAAATTATTGAGGTTTTTGTCGTTCAAGTTCGGCACGGGCGTTGCTCTAGTAACTCACGGTGGCAACTCCACAACGAAGCCGGGTTTCAGCTGCGATCATCATCGCAACGCTCGTG
>JBATLA010000387.1:0-1839 GCA_049669945.1 Polyangiales bacterium
GGTCCGTCGCCGCGCGAGAGCAGCGGCCGCTTTCGGTAGATCTTCCGTGACCAGATGCCGAGGTCTTGGCGCCACTGGGACACCCAGTTGCCGACGATGAAGCCCGCTTGAAGCTTGGACACGCTCGCGTCGCTGAACCATCGGAAGCGCACACGCTGCGTGAGCGGCCCTGTCGGAGTGTGGCTCTGAAACATCACGACGCGACCGCCGTTGGCCGCGATGCGAAAGTCGAAGCGAACGATGCCGCCAGGCCCTTCGAGCCGAACCTGAGCTTTTGCGCCCGAGCGCGGGATCACCTTGCCGCGAAATGCGAGTTGGGCTTCGTTCTCGAACCACGATACCTGTGGTTCACGCTCATCACGTCTCCAGCTCGCTTCGTGTTCGAGTCGCATGCCGGGCACGGGGATGTTGGTCCAAGGAATCCGAAGCTCCCCGTGGATGGGCTCGAAGTGCTGGTAGTCTACGCTGTTCTCGACGAACTCCAGCAGGTGCATGTGGATCGTGCCAGCGTCGTACTCGCCGCGGTACCGAAGCTCTCCGCTGTCGATCTCGGGTACCCGCTGCAGACGATAGGGAGGCTCCGGCGCGGGCCCCGGCGTGAGCTCGCCGTGCCGGTGAAACATGCAGATCCAACCGTGGAGGTCTACGACCGGCCAGGAGGAAGTCCGGTGCATGGGCTCGGGGCTCTGACCCTTGGGGATGTGCACGACACGTCCCTGCCCGTCGATGCGCCACTTGTGGAACGGACACTCGATGCATCCATCGCGCATCACGCCGTCCGAGAGGTTGGCCCCCATGTGAGGGCAGTACGCATCAATGGCTCGAGCCTGACCCTTCGCGTCGCGAAAGAGGACGGTGTCGTTGCCGGCGACGCGAACCTGGGTTGGCCGCGTCGAAACGTCTGCGCTCCGCGCGACGACGTACCACCCCTCGGGGTACGGAGGGGGATACGTGGCCAAGCGCGCACTCTGCACCTCTGCGGCTTCGAACGGCTCGGGCTGCCGCTGCATTCGGCTACTTTCGGCGGGCGAGGAAGAAGAAGCTCGGCGTGAAGATGCCGGTCTCGCCGCCAGCGATGAGGCCCTCTGCGGCTCGGCCAAGCATCTGGCTAACTTCCTTCGAGCCCTTGGGCGCGATGCCGAGGGCTTCTAGAGCGCCAATCGTTCGCCGCGCGATTCGCCGGCCGAGACGCCCACGACGAATACCCAGTAGGGTGGAGGTCTCGCCGCGGAGCGGAAGGTACCATGGGGTTTCGTTGTCGCTGCGCTGCACTGCGTCGAAGCTGTCGAGCACTTCGAAGCCGGCGGCCTCGAGGGCTCGAATGGTTTCCGGGATGCTGGCGATGTCGGGGAGGCTGTCACCTGTTTCGATCTCGTTCTTGATCCACTGGTGTCGCGGGTCGGCCGGATCGAATGCGTCCGTCATGCACCATTCGTATCCAGCAAACAGGGCCCCAGGCTTGAGCACCCGGTGGATTTCCGAAAATGCGCCTGTCTTGTTGGGGGCGTGGCACGTCGCTTCGATCTGGTAGGCCGCGTCATAGAAGGCGTCGGACACCTGCAGGTTCATGAAGTCGCCTTTGAACGCGGAGCAGAGGTGGCCCAAGCCAGCCTCTTCGTTGTGGCTGCGAACCTTCTCGAGCTGGTAGTCGTTGTTGTTGACCCCCTCGACGGTCGCATCCGAGAAGCGGGCAATCGAGCGCATGGGGCCACCGACGCCACAGCCGACATCGAGGACTCTCATGCCAGCCTGAAGGCCCAGGCGGAGAGCCAGATAGTGCTCGGCGCGTGCCAGTGACGCGTCGAACGACTCCATTTTCGAGCGGGCCGCAAAATGGAA
>JBATLA010000388.1:0-1619 GCA_049669945.1 Polyangiales bacterium
CTCGAGGAGCTCCGAAGCACCACGCTGCGTACGACCCGCGCACCCCATGAGGGCTTCGGCGACGAAGTCGCCGCCGCGCTCGGCGCGCTCAAACCGGAATTCCGGGAGGCCGTAGAGCTCGTCGACCTCCGAGACCTCTCTTACCAGGACGCCGCCGACCGGCTCGAATGCCCCGTTGGAACCGTCATGTCACGCCTCCACCGGGGGCGAAAGCGACTACGACGCGCGCTACGGGGCTACGCCATCGACCAGGGCGTGGTCCAATCCGCCGCCTAGCCAAGCCCGATTCCAGAGAAATACCCGACAAAACCGATGTGAAAACCAGGAGATAGCACGTAACACCCCGTTAGCCTTGACGAAACTGCCGGAAGTTACATATTGGCCGGCATGGCTAAGACGTACGCTGACTTGCTCCAAGAGGTGAAGGGCGCCATCCGCCAGGTCTCCCTGGAGGACTTGAAGAGCCGCCTCGATTCCGGAGAAGAGCTGATCCTGCTCGACGTCCGCGAGAAGGACGAGTGGCGCCAAGGGCACCTGCCGGGCGCGCTGCACATCCCGCGAGGCTTTCTCGAAATGCAATCGGGTTCGAGGCTTCCCGACAAGGACGCGAAGATCGTCACCATCTGTGCGGGTGGTATCCGCTCCGCGTTTGCCGCGAAGGTGCTTCAGGATCTCGGCTACAGCAACGTCGAGTCGGCGAACCCTGGTTACAACCAGTGGAAGGATGTCGGCTACCCGACCACGCAGCCGTTCACGTTCACCGATGCGCAACTCGATCGCTACTCCCGCCATCTACTGCTGCCGGAGGTCGGCGAGCAGGGCCAGGCGAAGCTCCTTCAAGGACGCGTGCTGTTGCTCGGCGCGGGCGGGCTCGGCTCGCCGGCGGCCTTGTATCTCGCCGCGGCGGGTATCGGCACCATCGGCGTCGTCGACGGCGACACGGTCGATGCGTCGAACCTACAGCGCCAAGTCTTGCACGGCCTCGATCGCGTGGGTGAGCCCAAGGTCGAAAGCGCCAAGCGCACGATCGAAAACCTCAACCCCGACGTTGAGGTGATCGCGTTCAACGAGCGCCTCACGCGTCAAAACGTCGACCGTATCTTCGATCAGGATTGGGACGTCATCGTCGACGGCCTCGACAACTTCGCGACGCGCTACCTCGTGAACGACGCGAGCGTGTGGAAGGACATCCCGGTCGTGCACGGCTCGATCTTCCGCTTCGACGGACAGGTCACCACGTTCTGGCCGCACCACGGCCCGTGCTACCGCTGCTTGTACCCGGAGCCGCCCCCGCCCGAGCTCGCGCCTTCATGCGCCGAGGCCGGCGTTCTCGGCGTACTCCCGGGCGCCATCGGCACCCTGCAGGCCACCGAGGCCGTGAAGATCGTTCTCGAGCGCGGCGACCCACTCGTCGGGCGCCTGCTTCAATACGACTCGCTCCAGATGCAGTTCCGCACGTTCAAGCTACGGCGCAACAAGGACTGCCCGGTCTGCGGCGATCACCCGACGATCACCGAGTACATCGACTACGAGCATTTCTGCTCGGGTGGCTGAGGGGTTCCGGGGCTGTTTGTGTGGTTTGGTTTAACTATATCCGACCCACCCACCCCCACCCGTAG
>JBATLA010000389.1:0-3251 GCA_049669945.1 Polyangiales bacterium
GTCGCTTGATGTGCATGTTGACCTCACGACGAAGGTCGCCTTCGACCTTGAAGTTCTGGTCGATGCACTCGCGGATCTTCTTGACGTCGGTGTCGTCGAGATCCTCGGCGCGCTTGCTCTCGGGAATTCGCGCAATCTCACAGATCTGCTTCGCGTGATGCGGGCCGATTCCGTAGATGTATTGCAGTGCAATCACCGTATGTTTCCGACCTGGAAGGTCGATACCTGCGATACGAGCCATGTACTCTTATCCTTGCCGTTGCTTGTGGCGGGGGTTGTCACACAAGACGCGCACGACACCTTTGCGGCGCACGATCTTGCATTTCTCACAAATTTTTCTGACGCTTGGTCGAACCTTCATGTCAGCCTCTCTTTGATTCGTCCTCTCGTCGGGTCGTAGGGGGATATCTCAACTGTCACGCCATCTCCGGGGAGTAGCTTCACCGTGACCTGCCTGGCCTTGGTCGAAACCGACGCGATGATCTCTTCGCCACCGTCCAGCCTCACTCGGTAAAGCGCCCTCGGTAGCACCGCTTCGATGGTGCCTTGGGCGGTCTTGGTTTCGGTCATCCCTCGTTACTCAACCCCAATCGCTTTCTTTATACGAACCGTGATTTCTTCTAACGTTCCGACACCTTGCACGCTCTCCACGACGCCCTTGGCTTCATAGTGGGCGAGCACCGGCTCGGTCTTAGCTTTGTACTCCTCGAACCGCTTCCGAACGACCTCCTCAGTGTCGTCCGATCGCTGCACGATCTTCGATCCCCCACAGGAGACACACTCTCCGTTTTGGGGCGGCGGAGTATAGCGGACGTGATAGGTCTGTCCACAGTCCAAACAGACCCTCCGGCCGGTCACCCGCTCGATGATGTCCGAGAGCGCGACATCGAGCGAAACGACCCGGTCGATGCGTCGGCCGAGCTTGTCGAGCAAGCTGTCGAGGGCCTCGGCCTGGGCGACCGTCCGCGGGTAACCATCGAAGATCGCACCGCTTTCTGCGTCGTCCTGGGTCAGTCGCTTGTTGATGAGGTCCAGGACGAGACTGTCGGGCACCAACTTTCCAGCGGACATGTATTCGTCGAACTGCTTGCCGAGGTCCGAGCCTGACTTCCGTTCGGCACGCATCATGTCTCCGGTCGAGATCTGGGGAATGCCCAAGAGCTCGATCAGGAACTTCGCCTGGGTGCCCTTGCCTGCGCCGGGCGGTCCGAAAAGAAGCAGATCCATTACGCGTTCCTCGCTCGGATGCGGGAGCCCTTGCTCCCGGTGAGGCCTTCGTAGTGTCGCGTGATGAGGTGGCTCTCGACCTGCTGCGCGAAGTCGAGCGCAACGCCGACCACGATCATCAGAGAGGTGCCACCAAGATAGAACGGCACGTTCCAACGCGCTTGAAGCAAGGTCGGAACCGTGACCACCGCTGCCACGTAGAGAGCACCGCCGACGGTGATGCGTGTGAGGACGGCGTCGATGTATTCGGCCGTTGCCTTGCCGGGACGAACACCGGGAATGAATGCACTTTGCTTCTTGAGGTTCTCAGCTACGTCGACCGGCTGGAACGTGATCGCGGCGTAGAAGAAGCAGAAGAAGATGGTCATCGCCGCAAAGACGACGATATAGACCCAGCCTCCGGGAACGAGGTTGTTGCTGATCCACCGCATGGCCTCTGAGAGGTACGGGATGTTCGTGCCCGCCAACGTGACCGGGAACATCATCAAAGACGATGTGAAAATCGGCGGGATGACGCCGGCCATATTCACACGAAGCGGGAGATGTGACTGCTGCCCGCCATACATCTTTCTCCCGATCATACGCTTGGCATACGTAATCGGTAGCCGGCGCTGCGCGCGCTCGAAGAACACGATGAACGCAGTAGTCGCGAGGGCGATGACCAAGAGGAGCATCAGGTCGATCGGCTGGAGCTCGCCGAGCTTGAACTGCTCGATGGTCATGAAGAGGGCGTCGGGCAGATTGGCAACAATACCGGCGAAAATGATGAGCGAAATGCCGTTGCCGAGGCCGCGCTCGGTGATCTGCTCGCCGAGCCACATCAAGAACGAGGTGCCGGTGGTCAGCGCGAGAACCGTCATCAGACGGAACGCCCAACCCGGATTGTGAACGATGTCGCCGGAGGTCGAGCTTTCGTTCCATCCCTCCCACAACATGGCAAGACCCATACTCTGGAAGATACTCAGCCCTACCGTCCCGTAGCGCGTGTACTGGTTGATCTTCCGCTGCCCCGCCTCGCCTTCCTTGCGAAGCTCCATGAGCGAGGGAACCACGACCGTCATCAGCGACAGGATGATGCTCGCCGAGACGTACGGCATGATGTTGAGCGCGAAAATCGAGGCTTGCTCGAGCGCGCCACCTGAGAACAGGTTGAACATGCTCAAGAAGCCGCCCGACTGACCAGCCACGTATTTGCGCATGGCCATGCGATCGACGCCGGGTGTCGTGACGAAGATCCCGATGCGGTAAATCGCGATCATCCCCAGCGTGAAGAGGATGCGGCGACGAAGCTCAGGGATTCGAAAGATGTTCGCGACGGTGCTCATGGCGTGTACGGGCTTTCCTTAAGAGACAGGCGTTGCAACTAGCTCGACTGTTCCACCCGCCTTTTCGATCTTCTGCGTGGCGGTCGCGCTAGCGGCATGAACCTTGACGGTGAGAGCTCGATCGAGCTCCCCATCGCCAAGAACCTTAATCATGTCCACTTTCCGCTTGATGAGGCCAGCTTCTCGCAGGGCCGCTTCGTCGACTGTGGCCCCCGCATCAAACCGCTGCAGGTCCTTGACGTTGATGGTGCCCACCTTCTTGCTGAAGAGGTTGTGAAAGCCGCGCTTCGGAATGCGACGGTAGAGGGGCATCTGCCCGCCCTCGAAGCCGAGCTTGCTGAAGTTGCCGGGATGACGGGCTTTTTGGCCCTTTTGCCCATGGCCAGCCGTCTTGCCGAGACCCGAGCCCGGGCCGCGGCCCTTGCGTCGCTTGCCGCGGACGGCGCCCTCAGAAGGGCGAAGCCGAGACAGGATCGGTGTTTGGTTTTGCTCACTCATTGACTTCCTCAACTTGGACGAGGTGGAGCACCTTCTTGACCATTCCGCGGAACGCCGGGGTGTTGTCCACCACGACCTCCGTGTGCGGGCCGCGCAAGCCGAGGCCCTTGAGCACCCGGCGCTGGCTATCCATGCGCCCGATTCCGCTTCGTACTTGCGTCACTTTGAGTTTTTTCGCGCTCATGACTGCCTCTCTTACGA